>SAAH01000196.1 GCA_009929525.1 Clostridia bacterium
AATCAGATTCCTTATATTTGGGGCATTTTTTGAAAGTTGTTTATAAAGACATGGTTTAATTCAGGTCTATGTGGATAAAACTGCGGAAACTCAAGTTTTTAACGTGTTGACTTTCATGTTTTACAATGATAAACTAAAAGTTAGTGAAAAAAGATACTTCGTAAAGTACAAAAGTAAGTGGGATTTCCAGAGAGAATACGCTGATCAATAGTATATAATAGGGGCAAACTTGTTGAAAGACGAGGACGCAAAGCTATAGGGCCTGATCCGGAGGAAGGCAGCCAGTTGCATGGAAAAGCCCTGATTTTCGGGGCTTTTTGTCGTATAGAGGTGCAGTTAGATGACATGACTCTTTGGGGGACGGGAGGAAGCAAAGTGGAAAAAAAGGTTTGGTGGAAGTGTTTTTCTATTGAAAGGATACTGTTTTTTGCCCTGGTATTTTGTTTTTGTATGGGCGTTTTGCCTGTGAGGGTTTTGGGGACAGAAACAAGAGACCCTATCCGGGTGGGAGTATATGAGCTGGAAGGTTTCCATTCTTTTGATGAAAATGGAGACTGCGTTGGATATGATGTTGATTATCTGAACCGTATTGCAGAGAAAACAGGTTGGGAATATCAGTATATCAAAGCGGATAACTGGGCGGATGCGATCGGGATGCTTGACAATGAGCAGATTGATCTTCTTGCTCCGGCACAGATGACGGCTGAGAGAGTTGCAGAGTATGGATTTAGTGCCCAGATTGGAAAAGATTATGGTGCACTTCTTGCACTTTCTGATCGGGATGATCTGATCTATGAGGATTTTGAAAATTTTTCAAACCTAAGATTTGGTGCAGAAAAGGATACGGCATATGTGGCTCTTTTAGAGGAATATGCAAAAAACAACGGATTTGACGCGGATATTACGTTGTATGACAGTTATGAGGAAGAATTTGCGGCGCTGGAAAATGGTGAGATAGACGCAGCCATCCATAATATCATGCGTGCGAAAGATGATATGAAACTGATAGGAAAGGCTGGGAATGCTCCGTACTATTATATCTATCGAAAAGCAGACAGCAAATTTGGTGAAGAACTGAATGCAGCCTTGAATGAAATCGAAATCGACAGCCCTGATTTTCAATCAACTTTGACTGAAAAATATTTTCCTATTTATAACGATGCCCCATATACAAAGGCAGAGATTGACTATGTAGACACCCTTCCTGTATTTAACGTCAGTGTGAACGATGATGTACAGCCTCTTTCTTATAGGAATCCACAGACTGGTGAGGTGGAAGGCGTCTTAATTGAACTGCTGGATGAAATCAGTGAAGTCAGCGGGATCAAGTTTAATTATGTGGTGACAGATCAGGCGAATACGAATGCTGACTCCTATGCGGCCAACAAGGTAGACATGGTAGCAGAAGTGAGAAATACTGTATACAATAGAAATATGTTTGGCGGTGCACTGACAAACAGCTATATACAAACCCAGGCAGTATTGATATGCCGAAAAGGGGAGTCTTTTGATGAGGCAGGTACCGGCATCATGGCGACAGCTACCGGATCTAAGAATCTCAAAGCTATCATCAATGAGTACTATCCTAACTATGAGCTGGTGAATTATGGAACTATGGAGGAATGTTTTGATGCGGTGGCTTCGGGGAAAGCTGACTGTACTTTGCAGAATCAATACGTTGCAGCTTATCAGTTTAATAAACCGAAGTTTGAAAATCTGCAGACAATCCCTAATTCAGGATATTTTGAAGAATTCAGTGTGATGACGATAGATCGTGCCGGCACGATGGATGTGCCAATGATCACATCTATCATCAACAAATCTATAAAACAGATAGGTGACCAGGATGTGCAGCAAAGCATTATAGAGTATACGACTGCTAGGCCATATCATCTTAGTTTCACAGAGGTATGCTATAAGTATAGGACTCCATTATTTGTTATATGTTTTCTGGTGATCTGCATCATATTGATCACTTTCATGTACATCAGAAGCAGAAATCAAAAGCTGGATGTTATCCACGAAAAGAATCAGGAGCTTGAGGATAAAAATCAAGAATTATCCGTCGCAATTTCCCGTGCTGAACGGGCAAATCAGGCGAAAAGTGAGTTCCTTGCCCGTATGAGCCATGAGATAAGGACTCCTATGAACGCAATAATTGGAGAAGCTACGCTGGCACAGATACATATAAACAAAGAAGCAAAAGTAAAAGAATGTCTGAATAAGGTCATGGTTTCGTCTAAACATCTGTTGAACCTGATCAATGATATTCTGGACATGTCAGCCATCGAGAGCAATAAGATCAAGATAGCGAAAGAACAGTTTGACATAAAAGAAGTTGTATCCACTATCACAACGTTGTATTATTCACAATGCCGGACGAAAGGGATAAACTTCGAAGCCAGGATGGAGAATATGCAAAAAGAAATCCTGATAGGTGATCAGCTTAGACTGCAGCAGATCATATTGAATCTTCTGTCTAATGCACTAAAGTTCACAGAAGCGGGAGGACAGATAACATTTTCCATGGCTGAGCAAATAACGAGTTCCACACAACTTACTTTATGTGTGAAAGTAGAGGATACCGGCTGCGGAATAAGTGAAGAATATATGGAGCGTATCTTTAAACCATTTGAGCAGGAGAGCGCGCTGACAGCCAAAGAACATGGCGGTTCAGGTTTGGGACTGTCCATATCACGGAACCTGGTGGAACTGATGCATGGAAAACTGGAAGTGAAGAGCAAGGTGGGCGAAGGAACTGCATTTACAATGGAAATTCCTTATACGATCGCACCGAGCCAGCATAAAGTTGACAGTGAGGAGATAACTTCTATGCATGCCATCGTGATAGATGATGATTCGGATGCACTTGATTATATTGCAAGTATTCTTGAACACATAGGAATAGATTATGAATGTGCACAGACGGGTGAAGAAGCGCTTAATCTGATCACGAAGGCACGGAATGATAAGAAGATGTTTAACCTGTGCCTTGTAGATTGGAAAATGGACGGAATGTCAGGTCTTGATCTGACAAGAAAGCTTCGAAAAGCGTGTGGAGATGAGCCGATCGTGGTGATCGCGTCGGCCTATGATCTCAATGAGGTCAACGAAGAGGTGGAAAAAGCAGGAGTAGATGGATGCATAGAAAAACCACTGTTCCAGTCCACGGTATTTAATATATTGATGTCACTCAGCCAGGGAAAACTGGTGAAAAAGACAGCAAAAGAAGTGAAATATGATTTTACAGGAAAACGTATTCTTTTGGTAGATGATACGGCCATCAATCGGGAAATAGCATGCGAACTTCTTGAGATGGTCGGGTTTGAAGTGGATACTGCTGAAGATGGAAAAGAGGCGGTGGAAATCTTTGAAAAATCAGAGCCAAATACTTACGATGTGATATTGATGGATATACAGATGCCTATCATGAATGGATATGAGGCAACAAGGGCAATAAGAAGCAGCCTTCATCCGCAGGCAAAGAGTGTCAATATTATCGCTATGACAGCAAATGCATTTACCGAAGATATAGCAGCTTCTTTGAAAGCAGGTATGAATGACCATATATCAAAACCGATCGATACGCAGCTTATGTACGAATTATTGGCGAGATACTTGATTTTTTAATGGTTGATTACTTATGAAAGGTGTATTAATATAGAATATATAGAGCGTGAGAGAATAGTCATTTTGTGAGAAATGGCAGCAAAAGACAGTACATAGGAGACGTGGGATATGGTAAAACGCACAATCTTGGTTGTAGATGATCAGGATATCAATCGGAAAATCCTCGGAAGATTGTTGATGAATGAATATGAAATCCTTTATGCAAAGAACGGATTGGAAGCGATGGAGAAACTGCATGAAAATGCAAACGTGATATCTGCAGTGCTTCTCGATATCGTTATGCCTGAGATGGATGGATATGCGGTTATGGAAGCGATGGGTAAAGATACCATTCTTTCTAAGATTCCGATTATTGTATCATCACAAAAAGATGGCGATGATGCAGAAATCCGGGCCCTATCGATGGGAGCCCAGGATTTTATTGCGAAGCCATACAAAGCAGATATTATCCGGCATAGATTGAAAAATACGATCCGGCTGCGTGAGACAGCCGCTATCATTAACAGAGCAGAGCGTGATGAACTGACAGGACTTTATAATAAGCAGTTCTTTCTGGAAAAGGTACGAGAGAGAATTGACAGAAACCCAGAGGAAGAGTATGATCTGCTGTGCTTTGGTGTGGAAAGGTTTAAACTGATCAATGATACTTTTGCTTGAGTTTCCGCAAAATGTAATTTCAAAAGAGATAACTTCTTCTAAAGTACCAATCTGTCCTATTTTTGAAAAAAATGAAAAGACAGTATTGT
>SAAH01000075.1 GCA_009929525.1 Clostridia bacterium
AGCCCTTACAGGTGAGATCATGACCATGCCAGGACTTCCTAAAGTACCGGCAGCTGAGAAGATCGACGTTGATGAAACTGGAAAGATCACTGGTCTGTTCTAATAACATTTCAAAAAGACTTTCAGGAAATTCCTGAAAGTCTTTTTTTAATATCATAGAATGGGGGAAATGAATTCTATTTCCATTTTTTCCGGTGCATCTTCAAGCTCTACCTGGTAAGCAAAACCCTTTTTTTGCACTTTATCTGTTTCATCCTTCCCGTTAACTATTACCCTGCTGATAGCCGTGTCTGAAAGCCATGCAAAGCTGCCGGTTTCAGCAATCTGAACTGACATCGTTCTTTCTCCAATCCTTTTATGCCCTCTAATGGCAAGAAAGCCCGCATATTTATCGATAAGTCCAAGACACGTCAAAGAATCATCTTTGGGAAGAAGAATATAGTAAGCATACTCTTCAGAATTTAGTATAATCCTTTTTTCGTCTCTTTCGCCAATCACTTCTGCACTATTTGCAAAATAATCATAAAGCCAATATTTTTTTCCTTTTTCCAATTCAGGAATATCTTTTACCGAAATAACAGTTTCCTGTTTTTCAGGAGTTAAATTAAACGCTGCAATAACACCACCTGTTTTATCTCCGCTCCACACACCAACATTCTGAAGCTTTAGAATCCCCTCATACAAAGGATCCACAAAAATGGAATCTTCCGCAGGTTTTGCAGATCTCTTCATCATCAAAAGTTTTCCATCTTGAAGACAAAGTTTTTCCACAACTTCAAGACTGGTCTCTCCAATGCGATCGCTAAAATACACCGGTCCACCGCTGATCGCACGTAAAAGGCTGTGTTTTTCAGCATCCGGGTGCATCGTCCAGAACATATCCCAGTCACAGTAATACATTTCGTTATGATACAGCGAGTTATATGCATTTTGAAGAAGATGCTCTGCAAACCCACCTTCGCGATTCGGGAAAAAATCGTCACTATTTCGGGATACTCCGGTTTCCGGTCTGGCAAGGATATTTTCCATAGCCATTCCCATACAATTGACAATATTTTTATCTAATAGCTCTGCACCCTTTTCCAACTCACGATTCATACCTCTTGCCGCACTTGCAGTTGGCTGATCCTGTTGAAAATAAATCGGGACTGCACTCTGTCCATCTACCTTTACAAAATCAATTTGCTGCTTTTTCAGCACTTCGTACCAGTCACGGTAAAATCCTGCTCCTTTTGTGGGGCTCGGAACAAGCCTGCCATTTGCCGTAGCATATAGATGCTCCTTCTCAGCTTCAGCAAGTTCACTCTCTGGATCCACACCCGCCCAATATCCTCCAAATGCGTGCCATACGCCAAACCACGATACGCTACTTCTTTTCTTTATGTCCGTAATCAAGGTGTCAAACCCTGTAGGAAACTTCTCTCCGTCTGGTTCCAGTCGGCATAACATATCATCTTTGTCTTCCATCCATCCGTCATCAAAAAGCATCCATCTTACAGGGATTTTCTTCTCGATCAATTCCTCTGCCTTTGCACGAATCTTCTCTTCATTAATCTCTTTATAAAATGCATCCCAGCTACACCATCCCAGATACTGCAGCATTTTGGGAAAACTTCTTTCTTCCCTTAAGCGGATGCCAAGAACATGATTTAAGTAATGAAATACTTTTTCTACTGCTTCTTCTACTGTATCTGCGTCCGCCAGCAGATAAACCACCTCGTCTGCCTTCCTTAATCCACCAATTCCTGCTTCCATCTTCAGATGCATTCTGTTTTTATTTTCTCCGCAGCACACAGTTGTCTTAAAAATCTTTCCCACCATAGGAAGAAAACATGAATAATGATCCTTGTATTTTCCAAAAAGAATCTGTGTTTTATCCGGTATGTTATTCATTTCCGTGACAAATGCAGGTCGCGTCCACCATGGATTAAACATATACATACACGTCATGTTTTCCGGAATCTCGTCCATTTCAAGTACCATCTTTATCGGTGCATCAACAGCCAGTCCCGTCATATCCCACGTATCTTTCCGCGAAATACTCAGGTTGATCCTTCCAACTCTGCAGCCTTGCTTTTCCTCTTCTTCAAAACAAACCTGGTAGTTATCCTCACAACGCATTCCATCCGGTGCAGGAAAATCAAAAATCTTTGTTTCATCTTTGCAGTTAATCTGAATATTAGAGCCAATACATTTCATGTTTATCCCCTTATGTTCGTTTTTATAATCATTTTACAATGTTCCTCTCTATGTTGCAATCCTCTCTCAAACTGTTTTGAAAAATAACCTCCCCACTCCAACGCACAGCCCGTCAGCGTCGCCCTCCGGGCAGGTCCGGGATGCGGGTGGGGTTGGTATCGGGTTTGAGCTGCTAAAAAGGTTAGTATAAAAAAGACAGCTTCTGCGGGGTGAGGTGTGCTTACCAAAGCACACCTCAAGGCCATCTGAGGCGCGTATGCATCAGGCATACGCACCGAATATGGCCGCTCCCCACAGAAGCTGTCTTTTTTATACTTAGCTTTTTACAGCGAAAACCCTACCAACCCCACCCGCATCCCGGACCTGCCCGGAGGGCGACGATGACGGGCGTCCGCTATCTTCTCATCATCTAGCAGATTTTCACAACCGCCTTAACAATATCCGCCTTATTAGCCACACTGGAATCCATAGCATTCTGAATATCATCCAACTCAAAGACATTCGTCACTATCCCCTTCAAGTTGACTTTTCCAGCTGATACCGCTTCAATAGCCAATGGATAGATATGACGATATCTAAAGATCGTCTTAAATGTCAGTTCCTTATCCAGTGCAAGGCTCATCGGCAATGTCATTTCACCCGACTTGCTGTATCCCACCAGTACGATCGTTGAACCTTTTTTTACCATTTCTATCGTCTGTCTTGTTGTGATCTCTGTTCCGGCAGTTTCTATCGCCAGGTCACATCCTGCACCGCCTGTAAGTTCTTTGATCTTCTCAACTGCATTTTCATTCATGCTGTTGATCACACCTGTCGCTCCAAGTTCCATCGCTTTTTCCAAACGTTTTGCCATGATATCTACCACGTAAACTTTGGAAACACCTCTTGCCTTCAGTGCCATCATCGTCACCAGTCCGATACATCCTGCGCCCATGACTACTGCTGTCTGACCTGCATGGGAATCTCCCTGGATCGCAGCATGGAATCCTACTGCCAAAGGCTCGATCAGAGCTCCCTCCATTGTACTTACATTGTCCGGAAGCTTAAAGCAAAGACCAGCCTCATGAGCTACATATTCCTGAAAAACACCATCTACCGGCGGTGTTGCAAAGAACACAACGTCAGGACACAGATTGTATCTTCCGGTCTTACAGAATTCGCACTGTCCACAGGTTTTTCCCGGTTCCAGTGCAACTCTGTCGCCCTTTTTCAGGTGTTTTACCTTTTCTCCTACTTCAACAACAACACCGCCCGGTTCATGTCCCAGAACAAATGGTGGCTCCACTACATAATCTCCAATTGCGCCTGTTTCGTAATAATGCATGTCGGAACCACAGATTCCCACATACTCCAGTTTAACAAGTACTTCATCTTCCTTCGGCTGTGGAATCGGACGTTCTTCAAATCCCATCTTCCCTATGCCATTCATTACAGCAACTTTCATCATACCTTCCATCTTCGTAATACCTCCCATATGTCTCATGATGTAAGTGTCAAAACGATTTTGACCCTTCGATACTGTATAAATAACTTATGTACAATATCTTTTATAAAATATTTTATATAAGTTATTAAACCACTAATCAACAGGACTGTCAATACTCTATGATATATTTATATATACTTTTCAAGCCAGTTGCACATTTCTTTTCCATTCGTTATAATTATAGAATACGATCCATCAAAATAGGAGGTAACACATATTATGAAAAATTTTTACAATAATGTTTTACGTGCGCACCGCAGGCAGATAGTGATCGGTATTTTCTTCATCCTGACCGCCATCCGTTTTTTCCTGTTTCTGCGCACACCGCTTGCCGGCGCTGCTGATATCGGCAGTGATGACTGGAATCTGCTTTGGCATTCATGGCAGCTTGGGCAGGGAGGATGGCTTGGCGACTATCAAAACAACCCGCTGGCCTATGGAATTTCATTTCCATTTTTCCTTCTGGTATGTAGTAAACTTTGCATTCCTTATATGTTTGCAGTAGCACTGATCTATACAGGAAGTATTGTTTTTTTCCTCTATACCTGGAAAACAGTTTTTGTATCACCCGCATTTCGGGGTACACTTTATCTGCTTTTGCTCTACTCACCAGTGATGATGACAGTTTATACCGCACAGCGAGTATGGGACTTCACCCTTGTGCCATCTCTTGTCCTTTTGATCCTGGCTTTTGGTTATCGGATTTATAAAAATAAATTACAGGATTCGCTCACAGATATGATCATTTTCAGCATCATCTTTACTTTCTTCTGGTATCTGCGCCAGACGACCTATTGGATCCTGCCTCTCTTTATCGGATTCATCGCCATACTGGCATATACATTGAAGAAAGAAAATGCACTGAAGAAGCTTTCTTACTTTTTGATCCCCGTTGGCCTTATCATCGTTTGCGGTCTGGGAATCTCCCTGCTGAACATGCATTATTATGACAGGTTTGCAGTATATACCTCAACCGGCAAAGCACAGGAAGCTACTGACTCTCCTGCAGATATCGCCAAGAATACACTTGCAAATATCTTCCATATGTCAGTCAGTCAGATGGTGGATGTAGATACCCACACAGCTTCCGGTGATGCTAATGATCTTCGGCTGATGGAAAGTCTTACTGGCAGCCAGGTGATCTACCCCAACCCAAATCCGCTAAAGATCAGTGGATGGGCTTTTCCGACCAAAGACAATTCCAATCTTGAGCTTGCCGTCACAGACCAGAATGGACAGCCGCTGGCTTATGCCGAATTCGAGAACAGTGAAGATGTCTATATGGAAAATATGGAGTATGCCGCAGCACGTGTCTGCCGCTTCACACTGGAAGCACCCGTATCTGATCCTGATACTGTCTCGCTGACCATCTACCTGAATGGTGAACAGACAGCCAACTATCCGATTGCTGTTACTGCCGAGGAAAATGATGACTATCACATATTACTCGAAGAGGCCGGCGTTGTTCAGGATCCTACTCTGATCACCGCACGGCACACTATCCGCGTATCCAAGCTGTTCCTGCTTTTGTATAAGATCATGGGTATTCCTTTCATGATACTCGCTGCCATCTCTTATCTCGGCCTGACATTGTCAGTCAAAAAGAAAGGCGGAGAAGTGCTCAGACGCTGGGTTTTACTTACTATGATCGGATTTACCGCGCTGGTTGGCGTTTTGCTAAGCTGTATCTTCTATCCGCTCCATGCCGGATATGATGCTGCTGCGTATGCCTCCGGTCCATGGATGTTGATTCATATCTTTATGATATTTGCTATCTCATGGTTCATGGCACCTTTCCTCAAGAGGTCTTACATACATAGATTTCGCAAACCGGAAGTAGCAAAGAAGTAACCAAATAAATTGATATAAGACCAAAAAAGGCAGCTTCTCAAACTTGCAGAAGCTGTCTTTTTTGATCTTTATTCTTACTCAATTATTATTTATTTCCCTGATTCCCGTTACTTTCATACTCTTTCGTAAGCTTGCGGACTATTCCGATACATGCAAGAAGAGCGATCAGGTTAGGAAGTACCATTAATCCATTGAACATATCTGACATATTCCATACCAGATCGACTTTCAAAGTGGATCCCAGGATAACACAGAGTACTACCAAAACTCCGTATATTTTAATCGCACGTTCGCCAAACAGATGACGCACATTTACTTCTCCAAAGTAATACCAGCCTACGATTGTGGTAAATGCAAAGAACAGCATACAGATAGCAATAAATACATTGCCAAATGATCCAAATCCCACATTAAATGCGCTCTGTGCAAGTTCCGCTCCAGTAAGTCCGCTTCCTGCAACTCCGGTAGAAAGGATTACTAAAGCAGTAAGTGTAAGGATAATAAATGTATCGATAAATACTCCCATCATTGCGATGATACCCTGATCACATGGATTTTTCACATCAGCGGTCGCATGAGCATGTGGTGTAGAACCCATACCTGCTTCATTTGAGAAAAGACCTCTTGCCACGCCATATCTCATAGCCTTCTGTACACTCACACCAAGAACACCACCGGCTACTGATTTTGCTGAAAATGCATCAATAAAGATAGATTTGAATGCATCTCCCAGTCCGTGAAGGTTCATGCACAGGATAACAACACATCCGATGATGTATAAAAGTGCCATGATCGGAACAATCTTCTCCGTAAAACGTGCGATACGCTTGATTCCACCGATAAAGATCACGCCTGCTACAACAGCCACACAGATACCAACGATAAGGCTGTTCACATGAAATGCATTGTTAAATGCAGCACCGATCGAGTTCGACTGTACCATATTTCCCATGAATCCCAGTGCCAGGATAATAGCTACTGAGAAAAATCCAGCGAGGAGCTTACCAAATGTTCCCTTAAATATATATTTGATATAGTAAACAGGACCGCCTACATAAGTACCATTTTTTTCTTCTCTTGTATGCTGGGCCATTACTGCCTCCGCATAGATCGTTCCCATTCCAAAAAATGCACTGACCCACATCCAGAAGATCGCACCAGCTCCGCCCGATGCGATAGCCGTAGCAGCACCAGCGATATTTCCGGTTCCGACCTGCGCTGCTATCGCAGTAGTCAGTGCCTGGAAAGAGCTGAGTCCTTTTTCTCCGTCTTTTCCATGAAGAGAAAAGTTACCAAACAAAGCCTTCATTCCGGCTCCGAACTTCCGTATCTGTATGAACTTCAGACTGAAAGTAAATACGACACCTGCTCCAAGAAGCAGGATCAGCAGGGCATAGTCCCACAAAAAGGTGTTTACATGATCCACGACATTTGCAATAAAATCCA
The DNA here is from genome assembly GCA_009929525.1 of Clostridia bacterium. GTDB lineage: Bacteria > Bacillota > Clostridia > Lachnospirales > Lachnospiraceae > Oliverpabstia. The sequence goes on from SAAH01000075.1 coordinate 6,983, forward strand.
TTTTTCTCCCTCATCCTTCTTACGTTTTTTAGTTGTCCGGTGGATCTTCATCCACTTTACAGACTTGATTTATTCTACATATATGCCAGATATCGCAGAAGAATACGAAAGAATACTTGCAGAACATTTTTCATATCATAAGACAGCGTTCTCTTTAAATTCAAGTACGCCGAGACTTTATCTCCTTTCAAGATAAAAAGGTTCAGAGATCGCTCTCTGAACCTTTGATAAATACAGTATCATAGTACAACATCTTCTGCATCTTCCATAGGAATACACGGTTCCTCCAGCAGACACATATTCGCTGTGTACACTATATCTTCACTGTCCTTTTGCCTGAGAGATTCGCGGATCTATGTTCTGTCCACTTTCACCTTCGGCACCCATCTATGTTTGGGATTCTCCAGAGAGCCATCCAATTACAGTCCCGTTTCCATTCTCCATATGGAAACACCTGAGAGTATCATTCCTTCGGCGGGCATCTTTGCCTGCTTTCCTGCAATCTTCTATTGGCACTATATGCAATTAACGAGACCTATTATAACCATGCACATCGCTGGTTGTCAATCCCTTTTGTAACATAGTTTAAATATCTACAAACTTTCGATAAATCTCATGAAAGCAGCTCTGCCTTCTTCTGTGCATTTGTAGACACCGGCATGTTCCAGAACCTTCATGAATACGATTCCGATCTCTTTTTTCAGGATTTCTTCCACATGCTCTGCTGTGAATGTATATTCCTTCCTGAGTTCGTCTACCCAGTCTGCATGTTTTTCCAGAGTCTCATCCGCACGCAGGTCTTTGCCTTCCACGATAGCGCTGCAGAGTCCCTCGATCTCACCCTTCAGACGGGCAGGAAGCACTGCCAGACCCATAACTTCGATCAGACCGATATTCTCCTTCTTGATATGATGGAGCTCAGCATGCGGGTGATATACGCCCAGAGGATGCTCGTCTGTTGTAATGTTATTACGAAGTACAAGATCCATTTCGAACATATCACCACGTTTTCTTGCGATAGGTGTAATTGTATTATGAGGTTCGCCATCGGTCTCGGCAAAGACAAATGCCGCCTCATCCGTATATCCACGCCATGCCAGAAGAATCTTGTCTGCCAGTTCGATCAGGCGCTGGGTATCTTTGCCGCTGATCCTTATAACAGACATTGGCCAATTTACGATACCTGCTTTTACATCTTCATATCCAGGGATCGTCACATCTTTTTCTACCGGTGCTTTTGCCATAGCGAACTCATAATGTCCGCCCTGGAAATGGTCATGGCTCAGGATAGAACCACCTACGATAGGAAGGTCGGCATTGGATCCAACGAAGTAGTGAGGGAACTGTTTTACAAAATCAAATAATTTTGCAAATGTTGCTTTCTCGATCTTCATCGGTACATGCTGCGAATTGAACACGATACAGTGCTCATTATAATATACATACGGAGAATACTGGAATCCCCACTGGCTGTTGTTGATCGTTACAGGGATGATTCTGTGATTCTGTCTTGCAGGATGGTTCAAACGACCTGCATAACCTTCATTTTCCATGCAAAGAAGACATTTGGGATAGGATGTCTGTTTTGCCAGCTTCGCTGCTGCGATCGCTTTCGGATCTTTCTCTGGTTTTGACAGATTGATCGTGATATCCAGATCTCCATACTGTGTCGGAGCAACCCATTTCATATCCTTTGCGATACGATAACGGCGGATATAATCAGTATCCTGACTGAACTTATAATGAGCATCTGTCGCTTTCACCGGATCCTCTTTATACATGTCCCAGAAACGTTTGATCACATTGCTTGGGCGGTCCACCAGAAGACTCATCACTTTTGTGTCAAATAAGTCGCGGTATCCCACACTGTTTTCTTCCATCAGTCCCTGCTCATATGCATAGTCACAGATATCAGAAAGTATACTTTCCAGTTCTCCTACAACGCTTTGATCCGCTCCGTCACAAGCCAGGATCTGCTCCATTGCCTGATCGTCGATCGAATCCATCTTCAGAAGTTCCAGAATCTTATTGGTTGTATAACGTTTGTCGTCTGCCTCCACAAGTCCTGTAGCCAGACCATACTGCATCAGTTTTACAATACTTTCTTGAATCATTTTTCTCTCCTGCCTTTCCTGTATTCTGCTTCAAAGTTACCCTTCACCCTGTGGCCGTCCTCCTGTCACGGATGGCCGCCACCGCATGGACTGCAACATTTTCAGTTCAGTGCTCCTTTAAGAACAACTGTACCAAACCGGTCGATGGTCCCGTCATACTCTCCCATCCAGACCGGATATTTATCTACCGGAAGCTTGATCGCCGCCGGCTGACGGTTAAAGTTCTGTACGAATATATACACAGCTTCTTTTGTCTGGCGTGTAGTCACATCAACACCATTTGGTATATGATGGATCACCCGTTCTACCCCTGCTTCTGCAATGATCTTACGATACAGATCATCATAAAATGCCTGCTCAAAGTCAGCACATATATAATAGGCTTTTCCCTCTCCATATGTGTTGCAGGTCAGTGCCGGCATCCCCGTATAAAAATCGTCGCCATAAGTCATAAGCACCTGGGCAGTGGATGGTTTTACAAGATCACACAGATTGGAACAGCTATAGGAATTCGTCATGTGAAGCGGATTGCCCTTAACCGGGTTACCCGTATTACTTTCTCCATCATAGAGTCCGTCGATCTCCATACTGCGAAGTCCCACTACATCCATCAGTCCATGAGGCGTTCCCTCAAGGAAACACAGATCTGTATCATCTACGATACCAGACCAATAGGTCAGTACCAACTTGCCGCCATGCTGCACATAAGCACGGGCTTTATCCTCGAATCCGGCTCTAAACATATAAAGCATCGGAACTGCAACCACTGCATATCCATCCAGTTCCTGCTCCATGTCGATCATATCCACATCCAGCCCTAACTTACGGAATGCATAGTATGATTTCTCCACAGTTTCTTTATAGAAAAGTCCTGCATTTCTAGGACCTGCCGCATCTTCCATTGCCCAGCGGTTCTCCCAGTCGAATATAACTGCCACCTTGGCTTTCACTTCGGCACCAGCCACTTCCTGAAGCTTCACAAGAGATTCTCCCACCTGTGTCACTTCCTTGAATACACGAGTGTCATCTCCACCGTAATGATCGATCACAGCACCATGGAACTTTTCAAAAGATCCCTGACTCTGCCGTAACTGAAAATACATGATGCTGTCAGAACCATGGGCGATCGCCTGCATGGAAGCTGCATGGAGCATGCCTGGTTTTTTCAGTTTGCTGACCGGCTGCCAGTTCGTTGCTGAAGGACAATTTTCCATCAAAAGAAATGGTTTTTTCTGGATACTACGCATGATATCATGCTGCATACCATCATCCATCGCTGTCAGATATTCTTGTTTTTTATGCCACTGAGGATAATTATCCCATGACACTATATCAATGATATCAGCAAACTTATGATAATTCAAGCCCTGGAAATCATACATCATATTGATCGTGGTCGGCTTGTCTGATCCGGCATCACGGATCGCCTGGATCTCAAATTTTGCAAAGTCTACTGTCCGGTCCGTTACAAAACGTTTCCAGTCCAGATTCAGTCCATGGAGAGATTTTTCTCCTCGTCTGGAAGGACTTTCGATCTGCTCAAAACTGTTGTATGTATGGCTCCAGAATGTAGTCGCCCATGCCCGGTTCAGTCTTTCTATCGTCTGATATTTTTCTTTTGTCCACTTGCGAAATTCCTCCTGGCACAAAGGGCAATGACATTCTCCGCCGTATTCATTGGATATATGCCATGCGATCACTCCAGGATGATCTCCAAATCGTTTTGCCAGTTCCATATTCATGATCCTGGTCTTCTCCCGATATACCGGTGAGGTATAACAATGATTGTGGCGCACACCAAACAGATTTCTATGGCGTGTCTCATCCACTCTCAAAACCTCCGGATATTTATCCGCCATCCATTTGGGACGGGCACCGGTGGGTGTTGCAAGGATCGTTGATATTCCATTTTCATAAAGACGGTTGATGATCTGTTCCATCCACTCGAAGTTGAACACACCCTCTTCCGGCTCCAGTGTGGACCAGGAAAAGATTCCCAGAGAAACCTCATTGATCTTCGCTTTTTTGAAATATTCAATATCCTTTTCTAAAATCTCCGGACTGTGAAGCCACTGCTCCGGATTATAATCGCCGCCATGCAGCATCTTGCCAAAATTCACTTCTTGACTCATATAGCTTCCTCCCAAAAAGCTGCTGTACTGATCACCCCATATGTTCCATATACCTCTCCCATTTTGATCGGCACAGCAGCCCAGCTGTCATTTTGTATTTTTCAATTATGTTTATCAGATTCCTTTAAATGTGAACGTAAATTCCATTTTCTTATCCGCATCAAGGAGATATTCTTCATGGGTTCTTGAACCCCAGCTGTCATCTCCTGCGATACCCATCTGCTGTTTTGACACTCTTACTACCGTATAATGGATCTGCGGAAGTTCAAACGGATGCATCGCATTTTCCATCTCGTGCGGTGTATATGGAAGTGCTGAAAATTCTATAGCATCTCCGGTGAACATCATGCCGCGGCCCTTACGGTCAGTAACCGTCGCCCAGCGGACTCCTGTTTTGTTGCCGCATTCCTGTGGAACCAGATATTTCGCCATATTATCTTCCACTTCATTTTCATAGATACCAAGTTTGGCACCCTTACATCTGTCAACGTAAGTCTCTTCCGGTCCCATGCCGTACCATGTTACATGACTGTAATCAGCATCAAATTTGAACATCACGCCAAATTCCGGCATATCGCCCAGTTCCTTAACCGGATCATAAGAAAGAGTCGTCTTGATGCTGCCGTCACCATACACATCATAAGTCAGCTTACACTCACTGGCCGGTGTGGTTGGCATTACATAGGTAAATGCTACCGATGCATGATCCTCTTTTACTTCGATCTCCGGAATCTTCATGCCCGGGAATGGCTCTTCTCTCGGATATTTGTGTGACAGATACATGGAAGCGATCTTCCACTGCGCGTAACGCATCTGCATCAGATTTCCACAATCATTGTCATTCGGTGCACGCCAGAAGTTTGGACGAGGGATCATCTGGATCATCTCCACTCCACCGAAACGATAAGATACAAGTCCTCCATTCAGATAAGAGAACATCACATCAAAGTTCTCACCACGTACGCCAAAGTCATGACCGGAATTGATTACTTCAAACTTTGCAGTTTTTGCAGCTGACAAAGCTTCTACTTTATAGATGCCCTGGCCAAATGCGATCTCATGTCCACGTTCTGCCCATACGGTATCTTCTTTTAAGCTAAAGGATACAGTCACTGTATACTCACCCGGCAGTGTACCAACGCCAACCGGAAGCTCATAAACAGCTTCGGAAAGCGGAGCCACCTGGGTCATCAAAGGCATCTTCTTGATCACCTTACCATTCTTTGCCAGGATCACAGTACAATCAAAGGCATCTGTATTGACAAACAGGTTTTTATTGATCACCTTTACTTTATCTTTTGAAACTTCTGCCGTGATATTCTGATAGTTGAATTTTACTTCCTGCATCTTTGGAGACTCATCTCTCTCTCCGCCGTAAGCAATACCATTTCCACTAAAATTATAATCACATGGGCGGTCATTAAAATCTCCGCCGTAAGCCTGGAACTCTTTTCCATAGCGGTCTTTTTTATAGATGGACTGATCAATATAATCCCAGATAAATCCACCCTGATATAACGGCTCTGTATCTGTCAGATCTGTATATTTGTGCATTGCTCCACAGGAATTGCCCATCGCGTGCGTATATTCGCAACATATAAATGGTTTGCTCCTGTCCTTTGCCAAAAATTCCTTGATGCTTTCCACCGGTGGATACATCTGGCTTTCCATATCGCTTGTATCGTTATAACGGCGATCGTGAATGATTCCTTCATAATGCACCAGACGGGTTGGATCCATCTTCCGGTACAGCTGTGACATCTCATAGATGACCTTTCCACCAAAGGATTCATTTCCGCAGGACCAGATCAAAATAGCTGTGTGGTTCTTATCTCTCTGATACATGGAATTCACGCGGTCCAGCATCATCTCCATCCATTCCGGACGGTCACACGGTACTACACCTGAGAAATCTCCGGTCTGCTCGGCACCCAGGTCCCAGCTTCCATGAGTTTCCATATTACACTCAGCGATCATATAGATACCATACTCATCACACAGATCGTAGATGCCGACTGCATCCGGATAATGACAGGTTCTAATCGCATTGATATTATTTCTCTTCATCGTCACCAGATCTTTGATCAGTTCTTCTCTGGATACGCATCTTCCTGTAACAGAACTGAATTCATGACGGTTCACGCCCTTGAATACAACTCTTTTTCCGTTCAAAGTCATGATGCTGTCTTTCATCTCAAAGCGGCGGAATCCCACTCTTTGCGGGATCACTTCCGTTACTGCTCCTGCTTCATCCATGACTTCCAAAAGGACATCATACAACTCCGGCTCCTCAGCACTCCAAAGCTTAGGATTCTCCACCTTCATTACATATTTTGATTCTGTATCCAAAGCTTCTTCTGTGGTCTGGAGAACTTCTCCGTCTTTTGAAAGAGTAATCTTTACTTTTCCCGGTTTTACAGACTTCAGTGTGATCTCCAGATCAGCTTTTGTAAATGTATCATCCAGCAACGTAAGCAATTTCACATCTGACACATGGACATCCGGGATCGCATACAGATATACATCACGATAGATACCCGAAAATCTAAAGAAATCCTGGTCCTCACACCAGCTGCTGCTTGTCCACTTAAAGACCTGAGCTGCCAGTTTGTTCTCTCCCTCTTTCAGATACTCTGTCAGTTCAAACTCTGAAGGGGTAAATGTATCTTCACTATATCCAACAAATGTTCCGTTCAGCCACAGAGCGATTCCACTTTCTGCTCCCTGAAAAGATACAAATACTTTCTTGCCTTTCATATTATCTGGAACTTCAAAGTACTTCACATAACTTGCCACCGGATTGAATCTTGTGGGGATTTCTCCCGGTTTTATCTCTTCCCGGCCTTCCCATGGATACTGAACGTTCGCATACTGTGGAGCGTCATATCCTTCCATCTGGATATGGGCAGGTACTCTTATATCATCCCATGTTTTACAGCAGTACTCTTCCTTCTCAAATCCAGGGATCGCACTCTGATAATTCTTAGCATAATGAAATTTCCACAGACCATTCAGGCTGTAACGAAAGTCATCGATATCCTGCTCCATCATTTCCTTCGTCCCATAATATCTGTGATCCGAATGGGCCGCTATGCGGTTATCGCAAAAATAAGTAGGATCTTTTACAAGTTCGTAGTTAAATGTTTTCATCTGGTTTTCTTCCTCCTTAAAAAACAGGCGGATATTCAATAACAAATATCCGCCTCTGTTTGTTTCCATTCATAACAAATCATAACATTATTTCACCTTTTTATAAAGGTTTATCTTTTCAAATATGTATTCATTTATTACTGCTCAGTCACTACACCCCATAGTCCAAAACAGTTATTTTACAGCACCTGTGATACCTTCTGCGAAGCTCTTTTGTAAGCAGAAGAATACGATAGCTGTAGGAATCGTACAGATAAATACACCAAGCATCAGCATACCATAATCTACGGTATATCCACCTAAGAGGTTGGCTACCAACATAGGCATGGTGATGGATTTGTTATCCTGTAAAACTACCTTTGGCCACAGATAGTTGTTCCATGCATTCATGAATGTAATAGTCATAGCTGCCGCATAAGTAGATCTCATCGTAGGGAAGAACATTCTGAAGAAGATACCAACTTCACTAAGTCCATCGATACGTGCTGCCTCAATGATATCATGAGGGAATGATCTTGCGCTCTGCCTAAACAACATGATCAGGAATGGCGTCGATATACTTGGAAGCATGAAAGCTGCCATAGTATTGACCAACTTCATCTGTGAAAACATACGAAACAGCGGGATCATAACTGCTGCAAAAGGAATCATCATAGCAGTCAAAAGCAAAGTCATAACTGCATCTTTACCTTTGTCATGATAGATTTCAAACCCATATCCTGCGATAGAACATACAAGCAAAGCGATCAAAGTAAGAACAATTGAGTTTCTAAGCGAGTTCCAAAGTGCTCTTCCCAGATCCTGGTTTGCTACCAGATTCTTAAAGTTCTGAAACAGATACGTTCCGGGGATCATACGACCAGCAACGATATCCTGACTCTTGTTCGTTGCACTGCTGAACATATAATACAGCGGAAAAATGGAAATCAGTGATATAACTGTCAAAAATACATATTGAGCTATTTTTTTACCTTTACTCATCGTTCATCACCTACTTTCATCTGAAGTAATGCCAGAATCGCAACCATGATCAAAATGATAATAGACATTGCCGCCGCATAGCCAAAATTCGGGCTCTGTACAAAGGATGTATTGTAAATATAGTGTGACATGGTCATAGTGGATTTACCAGGACCACCGTTTGTCAGGTTTACAGACTCATCAAACAACTGCAGTGTACCATTGGTAGACATGATCGTTGTCAGAAGGATCGTAGGTTTCAGAAGCGGAACTGTGATCTTGAAGAAAGACTGCAGTGGGCTTGCTCCATCAATCTTAGCTGCCTCATATACAGAATACTCGATATTTTGCAGACCAGACAGATAGAATACCATGTTATATCCTGTCCATCTCCATACCAGTGCCACGATGATAACGATTCTTGCTGTCCATGCATTGGCAAACCACATAACAGGACTCATACCCATATTTCTAAGGACCGTATTGATAAATCCGTCATTAGCGAACATAGAACGGAAAATCATAGCGTAGGATACCAGTGATGTCGCACATGGCAGGAAGATCGCTGTACGGAAAACACCTTTAAAACGAAGCTGTTTGTTGTTCAGCATAGATGCCAGTGCCAGTGCCAGTATCAACATAACCGGTACCTGAATGATCAGGTAGAAAAATGTATTGAATAAGGTCTGTTTAAATGTAGGATCCTTTAAGATTCGAAAATAATTTGAAAATCCTTTAAATGTCAGGTTCATGCCCATACCTGTCTGTAATGACAGGATAAATGCCTGAATCATCGGCCAGAAACTAAACACTGCGATCAACAGCGTTGCCGGAAGAAGAAATACCCATCCCGTAAGGTTATGTTTCTTTGCCAAAGTTAAGCCTTTTTTATTTTGACTGCTCATCGAACATACCCTCCCTTTCTCGTATTTTACTGGATTTGCATCCGGCTTTCTCGCTTTCGAAAGTCCGCAGGATGCTTTTAAAAAGGTCTGTCTGCTGCCCTTTCAAGCAGTAGCAGACCTTCCATTATATTACACTGCTATTAAAATCTGAGTAAATTATGCTCCCATGTTGAACTCTACTGTTTCCTGAGCTGTTGTCAGTTCGGAATCAATGTCTGCTCCCTGCTGAGTGATGTTAGAGATAGCAACACCAACAGCGTCACGTGCATCATAGTAGAAAGGTCCAGTAATGTTGGATGGTGTCTTTGTAGCGTAATCTACGATCTTAGAATAAACTGCATCGCCGCCAAAGAATTCAACTTCCTGGTTGTAAACATCGGAATCACCAGCTGGTGCCCATGTTGCCAAAGCGCCTTTGGAGATGATATCATCATAGAATTCTGTGCTTCCAGCAAATGTGGAGTTCATGAAATCTACAGCCAGATCAACTTTCTGACAGTTAGAAGAGATAATCCATGAAGAACCACCGTTGTTAGAGTAGTTTGTTGCTCCATCGATTCCATCAAGACTTGGCATATTTGTTGCTGCCCATTTTCCTGACTGATCTTCTGGAATAGTAACTGTTGCCATGATCCAGCAACCGTTCATAGCTGTTGCAACTGTACCGTTGTTAACAGATGCTACATACTGATCCCAGTCAGTAACTTCAACAAGAGTCTTGTCAGCTACCATCTGTGAATAGATTTCTACACATTTTTTCAGTGCTTCGTTTCCATCGATGTTAACGCTTCCATCTTCATTGAAAAGTGAAGCTCCACATGACTGAAGCATCATCATGATAAGGTCAGGAGAACCTGCCTGAGCTGTGATCATAGGCTGTCCTGTCTTTTCAAGAACAACTTTTGCTTTCTCCATGAAATCACTCCATGTGATGTCTGTGAAATCATCTACAGTAAATCCGGACTGTTCCAGATAATCTGTACGGATAAAGTTAACAACAGCACCATTATCAAATGGAATACCATAATTCTTTCCATCCAGTGTTGAATAAGCTACTTTAGCTTCTGAGAACTGTGAGAAATCAATTCCTGAATCTGTCAGGTCTGTGAAGATATCCGGATAGTTCGTAGCGTATTTCTGGAATGAGTTATCCTGCATCAGGAAGATGTCTGGCAATGTGCTGAGATCTCCAGCAGAAACTGCTGTTGTAAGTCTTGTCTCGATATCATCTGACAGGATCTCACTTGTCTCAACTTTAAATCCTTCATGACCGTTTGCTGCATAAATCTCAGCTGCTTTTTCGATAGCGTAGATATTAAACTGTGGATCCCATGTCCATACTGTCAAAGTATTCTCATCTGCTGAAGATCCTTCTGCAACCGGTGCTTCCTCTTCTGCTGCTGCGCCGTCATCTGCTGCTGCTGCGTCATCTGTAGCTGCTGCATCGTCTGTGCCAGTAGTTCCTGTGCTTCCGCCTGATCCACAAGCTGCCAGTGACAGTGCCATAGTGGATGCTAATAATACTGCAATAACTTTTCTTTTCATATTACATACCCTCCTAAAAGTATTTGTGTTTTTTGTTCACTTTTCTCAAAGACTTTTCATAAGTCCAATTTTCCATTTGGTCATTATGTATAGTTTTTAAATGTTTTATGAACGAACATGTACATATTATACCATACTTTATTCGGATTTGTATTCATATTCAACTATGTTTTATGCATTTTCGACCATTTTGAGTGGTATTTACGTCATTTTTACCATCCTTCGTTAGCTTCTATGTTGTATTCTAACAATTTTCGCTCATAATGTTCCGGATCTTTCCGCCACTGTTGGGGCGAAATGCCAACAATCCGATGAAAATTCCGATTGAATGTAGACAATGTGCCGAAGCCTGCACGTACAGCAATTGCTCCCACCGAATCATTTGTCCTTTTCAACTCATCACAGGCGTTTTTTATCCTTACCCTGTTGATGTATTCCACTGGCGTCATGCGCAGGGTTTCTGAAAATATCCTTCGATAATGTGTCTCACTGATATGGCTCATCTCTGCAAGTTCTTCTATCTTGATCTGCTGATTATAATTTTCGCTGATATAATCCAACGATCTTGACAAAACAGTACTGTTTCCTTCTGCTGTTCCTTTTTCTTCTTTTGTATCCCGATTCATCCGTGCGATCGCCATCAAAAGTGAAAAGATCACTCCCTTTACTTCTTCCTGATAGAATTCTTTCCTGTCTCTCATGATTTCTATGATCTGGCGTATGTAAACAGCAAGTTCCGGCTTATCTGATGTTTTATAAAAATGTGCTTTCCGGTTGATCCTTCTTATCATCTTATCTGCCATGTGAGGATTGTCCGCCAGTTTCTCCTGCAAAAACCCATCCACATCAATGAACAAATACTCCCATGCACTAAAGCTTTTCCCCGTAGAGTTCGTCGTATGGGGAAAGTTCTTCGGAATGATAGAAAAAGTCTCCTTCCCAAAAACTACCGCATCTTCCTCCAGTGTGAGGATTCCTTCTCCATAGTAACAATATCCAATTTCTAAGTGATTATGAAAATGAAGATAATCGATATCTCTTCCATAATTTTGTATCCACTTTTCCCCCAGCAGTGCCAGCACCGGCATTCCTGAAGGTATCTCATAGTAACGATATTCCATCTTTGGCTTTCTTTTTTTACTCATTGCTTCTCTCCTGATGTCTAGTCCAAATATGTTGCATATTGTCAATGTTTTTTTCGAATTTTATTATTTTATACGTCATATTATACAATATTTTCATAACAATCACAAGGAATGCATCCGAAAATACTATTTTCATTTCATCCATACAGGAATTCTCTTCTAATCATGTCAGCATGTTAAATTTAATTTTGATTTTTGGTCTTCTACATATTGCCCCAGGCGGACATTCGTGTTAGAATAAAAGACATTCTGGCGAATGATTCAAAAGAAAAAAATAATGAAGGTGGGAACAATATGAAAAATTTGTTAAACAAATGGAACAGCATCAGTCTGATCCTGCGTATCGCAATGGGTCTTGTAGTTGGTATCATCCTGGGACTGGTAATCCCAAAAGCTACAGTAGTCGCACTGTTTGGAACCTTATTTGTAAATGCGCTGAAAGCCATCGCTCCAGTTCTTGTATTCATCCTGGTCATGAGCTCTCTTGCAAAAGCGAAAGGAAGTATTGGAGGACAGTTCCGGATGGTAATCTTCCTTTATATGCTGAGTACTTTCCTTGCTGCAGTAGTAGCTGTACTGGCAAGCTTTGCATTCCCTGTTACATTGACACTGACAGATGCAGTTTCAGATGCCGCGCCAAGCGGTATCGGCGAAGTCTTAAGCTCACTGCTGATCAAGATCGTATCCAACCCGGTAAGTGCTCTGTTGGATGCCAACTATATCGGAATCCTGGCATGGGCAGTTTTACTTGGCATCGCTCTGCGTGGTGCATCTGACCACACAAAACAGTTCCTGGGAGACTTGTCAAATGCAGTTTCTACAGGTGTACGCTGGATCATCAACCTTGCACCGCTTGGTATCATGGGTCTGGTATTTGATTCTATTTCCAATAACGGACTGGACATCTTCACCAGCTATGGAAAGCTTCTGCTGGTACTGGTTGGATGTATGCTGGCTGTTGCATTGATCGTGGATCCTCTGATCGCTGCGATCTTCCTTCGCCGCAATCCATATCCATTGGTATTTCGTTGTTTCAAAGAGAGTGGCGTAACTGCTTTCTTTACCCGCAGCTCTGCTGCAAATATTCCTGTTAACATGGCTCTTTGTGAAAAACTCGGACTGGACAAGGATGTATATTCCGTATCTATCCCGCTGGGAGCAACGATCAACATGGATGGTGCCGCTATCACGATCACAGTCATGGCTCTGGCTGCAGCTCACACGATGGACATCGCAGTGGATATTCCATCCGCTATCATCTTAAGTGTACTGGCCGCTGTCGCTGCTTGTGGTGCATCCGGAGTTGCCGGCGGCTCCCTGCTTCTGATCCCTATGGCCTGCTCTTTGTTTGGTATCTCCAATGACATCGCTATGCAGGTTGTTGGTGTTGGATTTATCATCGGAGTTGTACAGGATTCCTTCGAAACAGCCATCAATTCTTCAGGCGATGTCCTCTTTGCAGCAACCGCCGAATTCCATCAGTGGATCAAGGAAGGCCGTGAAGTGAAGTTTTAGAGATTCAAAATAGTTCTTGCATTTTACCAGAAAATGTGGTAATCTAACCGAGGTCAAAAATTTAATAAAGAACTTAAATGAAAATGGTAGTGAGATTAATTCTTTTAATCGCAACGAAAGTTACGAACAAAAGGATTAATCTCATTTTTTGTGCTGTAAAGTACAAATCAACAAAGGAAAAGGAGAATATAATTATGCCAAAGAACAGAGTACAGGAAACAATCTTCACGATCATGATGGTTTTCGTCATGGTTTACGCTATGATCATCTACAATATCACAATCGAAAGAGGATCACTTACAAACGATACCTTTCTCATTGCTTTCCACGAATTGATCTTCATGGAGCCTATCGCTTTTATCTTAGATACCTTCATCGTGGGTGGACTTGCAAAGATGTTTACCTTCCGTATGTTTAACCCAAGAGAAGACAAACAGATCTTCATCGTATTGTCAATTTCCGTCTTCTCAGTTATGTTTATGTGTCCTCTTATGAGTCTTGCAGCAACGATCATTATCAAACAGGCATTTCATTTTGATGCACAGTTCATCGCTACATGGATCTACACAACAATTAAAAACTTCCCAATGGCATTTTTCTGGCAGTTATGCTTCGCCGGACCTGTAGTTAGATTCCTCTTTGGATTGATTTTCAGAGATGATAAGAAGAAAGCTTAAAATTCAAGTACGCCTCTAGGTGCACCCACATGAAAATCCGCCCGCGGCATCGCTGTGGACGGATTTTTTAGGAAAGGGTTATTCGAATGGTGCTTTGATCAGGCCTTATAATCGACCTCAAAGCTACGATAATATTCACGTAAAAAAGCTGCTATTTTTTTCATAATGATTCCTCCTTATATTTGAAGTATTCGGTTTTAAGTTTCAGGAGGTAGGCGCCTCTTCCTTTTGTTGAAATAAGAATATCCTTGAGTTTCCGCAAAATGTAATTTCAAAAGAGATAACTTCTTCTAAAGTACCAATCTGTCCTATTTTTGAAAAAAATGAAAAGACAGTATTGTGA
>SAAH01000076.1 GCA_009929525.1 Clostridia bacterium
TTTTTAGGGGGTCAATGCTTTTTTATTTGAAAAAGTTTTGAAATCCTTGAAAATAAAGGACTTAGAAATAAAAAGAGGTAGGTAGATTTGACACTACCCCTTATTAAGAGGAGGAGTCATATATGAAAGCAGGGCTGGAGAAACTACAGGAATTGATCAACAAGCATGACAGGATCGTATTTTTCGGAGGTGCCGGTGTATCGACAGAAAGCGGGATTCCAGATTTCAGAAGTGTAGATGGTTTGTATAATCAAAGCTATGATTATCCTCCCGAGACGATCCTGAGCCACAGTTTTTTTATGCGGTATCCGGAAGAATTCTATCGCTTTTACCGGGACAAGATGCTTGCCTTGGACGCTAAGCCAAATGCGGCTCATAAGAAGCTTGCAGAACTCGAAATGGCAGGAAAGCTGACGGGGGTTGTCACACAGAATATCGATGGTCTTCATCAGGCGGCAGGAAGCAGTCATGTGATGGAACTTCATGGCTCTGTTCTACGAAATTATTGTATGCGCTGCCATAAGTTTTTTGATGCGGAATACATTCTGCATTCGGAAGGCGTCCCGACCTGTGAGTGCGGCGGGATGATCAAACCGGATGTGGTCCTTTATGAAGAAGGGCTCGATGATGATACTGTGAGCGATGCAGTACGTACCATATCCCAGGCGGAAGTAATGATCGTCGGAGGTACATCACTGGCAGTTTATCCGGCAGCGGGTCTTCTGGATTATTTTAGAGGCGATGCACTGGTGCTGGTAAATAAGGGAGCGACCCCTCAGGATAAGAATGCAGATGTTTTGATACAGGAACCGATAGGAAAAGTATTTTCGATGATAACTGTCCGGTAGTGGTATGATGGAAGATACAGAATGCTGACCGGGATTACACACAAAGGGTTTATCGTCAAAAGAAACAGAAAGGTATAGCAGATCAATATGTCATATATATATGAAGTCGGAGATATCGTCAAGATGAAAAAGCAGCATCCCTGTGGCAGCAGCGAGTGGGAGATCCTGAGAGTAGGTGCGGATTTTCGCTTAAAGTGTCAGGGCTGTGGGCATCAGATCATGATCCCAAGGAAGCTTGTGGAGAAAAACACAAGGGACTTGAGGAAAAAAGATTAAAAAGACAGAAAAACAGAAAAAACTCTTGAAATTGCTTTTGAATCATGTTAAACTAATACCTCGTGATATATTATTTATCCTTGTTTCCGGAATAGGCCGGAAGCCAGTAGTCCAAAAGGAGGTAAAGACAACATGAGTAAATATGAATTAGCATTGGTTGTTAATGCAAAAATCGAAGATGAAGCTCGTGAAGCCGTAGTTGCTAAAGCAAAAGAGTACATTGCTCGTTACGGTGGAAACGTGACAGAAGTTGAAGAATGGGGTAAGAAGAGATTAGCTTACGAAATTCAGAAAATGAGAGAAGGCTTCTACTACTTCATCCAGTTCGAATCAGAGACAACCTGTCCAGCAGAAGTTGAAAGACACGTACGCATCATGGACAATGTGTTGAGATATTTGATTGTAAAGAAAGAAGCGTAATTTTCTTAAGTGCCAAAAAGCCCATTATGGTTTGTATGGTACCTGCAGATATGTATAAAAGGAGGTTATGATATGAACAAAGCTATATTAATGGGTCGTTTAACAAGAGATCCAGAGGTGAGATATTCAGCCGGAGAGAATTCACTGGCTATCGCACGTTATACTCTGGCTGTAGACAGAAGATTCAAGAGGGACGGAGAGGCTACTGCTGATTTCATCAGTTGTGTTGCCTTCGGAAGAACTGCAGAGTTCGCCGAGAAATATTTTCGTCAGGGATTGAAGATCGTTGTCAGTGGTCGGATTCAGACCGGAAGCTACACCAATCGTGAAGGACAGAAAGTATATACAACAGAGGTTGTGGTAGAAGATCAGGAATTCGCAGAAAGCAAAGCATCCAGTGATAATTACCAGGGCGGTAATTTTGGTGGACATGCAAGTGCACCTGCAGCACCAGCTGCCGGAGCAGGAAGCGCATCTGCAGATGGATTCATGAATATTCCAGATGGTATTGATGAAGAACTGCCATTTAACTAAAACAGCTTACAGGTGTGGCCTGAAAGCGTAGTCATAAGATTGGAAAAAGGAGGTAAGACTCATGGCTTACAATAGAAGTGAAAGACCAGATTCTCCAATGAAGAGAAGAGGTGGACGCAGAAGAAAGAAAGTTTGTGTATTCTGTGGAAAAGAAAATACTGAAATCAGCTACAAAGATGTTAATAAATTAAGAAAATATGTTTCTGAAAGAGGAAAAATCCTCCCAAGAAGAATCACAGGAAACTGTGCAAAACATCAGAGAGCTCTGACATTAGAGATCAAGAGAGCTAGACATATCGCAATCATGCCTTATGTTACAGATTAATTAAAATGATGAGGACCGCTAAAGCGCAAGCTTGGCGGTCTTTTTGAATCTTAGGAAGTTACGTCCTATGAAAGTTTGCGTTTAGGTCTTTTTTATTGTGTGCGGAAATGGTATAATACTTGATAGTATACTATGTTGAACTTTCGGATGTTATAGGAATCGGGTACAGAATATGAAAGATAAGATTAAATTAAAAGGACAGTTGAAGACTTACATGCGTTGGCCATTGTTGTTAACAGTGCTTTTGATCGCAATGAATGCAATGATGTATTTTGTGGATTTAAAAGCAGGTGCACTTGCCACTGGTTTTACAGCAGTTTATGTGGTCATTGCAGTTTTACTGTATTTTCAAAGACGTCCTTCGATCCTGAATGAGTTGATCTCATTTGCGACTCAGTATGGGCAGGTACAAAAGAATCTGGTCCAGAATTTTGCTCTTCCATATGCGCTGATGGATGCGGATGGAAAGCTTCTTTGGATGAATGACGAATTCCTTTTCCTGACAGGAAAAGAGAAGAAGTATCGCAAGTTTATTGGCAATGTATTTCCGGAGATAACCGTGGATAAGCTGCCGATGCAGTCAGAGATACGTGATATCGAGATTGCGTATAACAATCATGACTACCGGGTGAACATGAGGAGAGTTGAGATTGATGAGCTTCTTAGGGATTCCGATATCGTAGAAGCAGATCAGGACAGAAGTTATCTGATCACGATCTATCTGTTTGATGAGACAGAACTAAAGAAATATATCAGAAAGAATCAGGAAGAGCAGCTTGTTACAGGTCTTTTGTATCTGGACAATTATGACGAAGCTCTTGAAAGTATCGAAGAAGTCAGAAGTTCGCTGCTTATTGCACTGATCGACCGTAAGATCAATAAGTATTTTGCATCTATCGACGGCGTGGTGAAGAAACTGGAAAAAGACAAGTACTTCATCGTGATGAGAAGAAAATCACTGGAGATGCTGAAGACAAAGAAGTTCAGTATCCTTGAAGAAGTAAAGACTGTGAATATCGGCAATGAAATGGCAGTGACTATCAGTATAGGTATCGGCATGAATGCAGATACTTATGCCCATACCTCAGAATACGCACGTATCGCTATGGAGCTTGCGTTAGGACGAGGCGGTGATCAGGTGGTGATAAAAGATGGCAATAACACCACTTATTATGGCGGTAAGTCCCAGATGATGGAGAAAACCACCAGGGTCAAAGCAAGGGTCAAAGCCCATGCTTTGAAGGAATTCATGAGCAGTAAGGATAAAGTGGTAGTCATGGGCCATAAGATTACGGATGTGGATACATTTGGTGCAGCTATCGGTATCTATCGTGCGGCAAAGACTCTTGGAAAAAAAGCATATATTGTTATCAATACCCCGACTTCATCGATCAGACCTTTGATGGATGGATTTTTACACAGCCAGGATTATGATTCGAGGATGTTTGTCAACAGCCATGAAGCGAAGGAAATCGTAGATGATAATACAGTTGTTGTAGTAGTAGATACAAACAGACCAAATTATACAGAGTGCGAGGAACTGCTTTCGATGACCCGCACGATCGTCGTTTTGGATCATCACAGACAGAGTAAAGATGTCATCCAGAATGCAGTATTGTCATATATTGAGCCGTATGCATCTTCTGCTTGTGAAATGGTAGCAGAGATCCTGCAGTATTTTTCAGATGGGATCCGTATACGGAATATAGAGGCTGACAGTATCTATGCGGGTATCATGATCGATACTAATAATTTCCTTACGAAGACCGGAGTACGAACCTTTGAGGCGGCTGCATTTTTAAGACGCTGTGGAGCGGATGTTACACGGGTACGTAAGATGTTCAGAGAAAATGTGGAAGATTATCGTGCCAAAGGCGATGCCATAAGAAATGCCGAGCTTTTCCGCGAGTGGTTTGCGATTTCCGAGTGTCCAAGTGAGGGACTGGAAAGTCCTACCGTAGTAGGAGCACAGGCGGCAAATGAGTTGTTAAATGTTGTAGGTGTGAAGGCATCCTTTGTACTTACTGACTATAAAAATATTATTTACATCAGTGCAAGATCGATTGATGAGGTCAATGTACAGATCATCATGGAGAGACTGGGCGGCGGCGGTCATCTGAATATAGCCGGAGCACAGTTGGAGCATCATAGTGTGCAGGAAGCGAAAGATATTCTAAAACAGACACTGCAAAAAATGTTAGATGAAGGAGATATATAGACATGAAAGTTATATTACTGGAAGACGTTAAAGCATTGGGAAAAAAGGGACAGGTAGTTAATGTAAGTGACGGGTATGCACGTAATCTTCTGCTTCCAAAGAAGCTGGGGATGGAAGCTACGACCAAGAATATGAATGATCTGAAACTGCAGAAAGCGCATGAAGATAAAGTGGCTCAGGAAGTTCTTGATGCAGCGAAGGCATTTGCAGCAGAGATCAAGGAAAAACAGGTGGTACTCACGATCAAAGTGGGAGAGGGCGGAAGGACATTTGGCTCTATCTCTACAAAGGAAATCTCAGAAGCTGTGAAAAAGCAGCTTGGATATGATATCGATAAGAAAAAAATGCAGCTTGCTAATCCAATAAAAGAGTTGGGAACAACTATTGTGCCGATAAAACTGCATACAAAGGTTACCGGTGAACTAAAAGTAGTTGTAAAGGAAGCTTAGGAGGAAGTTTTTCATGGAAGAAGCGCTGATAAAAAGAATTTTGCCTCACAGTGAGGAAGCAGAACGCTCCGTAATCGGCTGTATGATGATGAATAGAGACGCCATTATGGTAGCAGGTGAGATTCTGGCAGGGGAAGATTTCTATCAGCAGCAGTTGGGCGTTGTTTTTGATTCCATGGTGGAACTTTATAATGAAGGAAAACCGGTAGATTTTGTCACCTTACCGGAAAAGTTAAAAGAAAAAGATGTACCGCCGGAAGTGAGCAGTATGGAATTTGCCAGAGATCTGCTGACGGCGGTACCTACTTCTGCAAATGTAAAATATTATGCGAATATCGTAAGCGAGAAAGCATTGCTTCGCAGGCTGATCAAGTTAAATGAGGAGATAGCCAATTCCTGTTATCTTGGTAAAGAGTCAGTGGAAGTTATCATGGAAGATACAGAAAAAAGAATGTTTCAGCTTCTGCAGAGAAGTAATGGAGGGGACTCGGTCCCTATTCGACAGGTCGTACTGAATGCCCTTGAGACTATCGAGAAGGCATCCCAGATGAAGGGCACAGTCACAGGTATCCCGACAGGATTTGTGGATCTTGATTATAAGACATCCGGATTTCAGCCGTCGGATTTTATTTTGGTTGCTGCACGTCCCTCTATGGGAAAAACAGCCTTTGTCTTGAATGTGGCTCAGTATATGGCATTTCGTAAAAACAAGTCAGTTGCCATCTTCAGTTTGGAGATGAGTAAGGAACAGTTGGTAAACCGTCTGTTCTCATTGGAATCAAGGGTGGATTCACAGAAGATCCGTACAGGAAGTCTGGAGGATGAAGACTGGTCCAAGCTGATCGAGGGTGCAGGTGTTATAGGGAATTCCCGTCTGATCATCGATGATACACCAGGTATCTCCATCTCAGAACTCCGGTCAAAATGCCGTAAGTTTAAGTTGGAACAGGGACTTGATATCATTATCATCGATTACCTCCAGTTGATGTCTGGAAGCGGAAGAGGCGGAGACTCCCGTCAGCAGGAGATTTCTGATATCTCCAGAGCTTTAAAAGGCGTGGCCCGTGAACTTAGCGTGCCTGTTGTGGCATTGTCTCAGTTGAGCCGTGCCGTGGAGAAAAGGGACGACAAACGTCCTATGCTGTCTGACCTTCGTGAGTCAGGAGCTATCGAGCAGGATGCCGATGTGGTTATGTTCATCTACAGGGATGATTACTATAACAAAGACTCAGAGAATAAAAATATGGCAGAGATCATCATAGCGAAACAAAGAAACGGTCCTATCGGAACGGTAGATCTTGTTTGGATGCCTGAATATACCAGGTTTGTCAATGCGAAAAAGGATTAACTTCCTGTATAGAGAAAACTCGAAATCAGTCGAAGAGAAATTCTTGTATTTGAAGCCCCGGATGCTATAATAAGCCTATGGAGGTTAAAGTATATGAATGAAACCAGGTACCTGATTTCGGAGGCGTCTAAGGTTACTCAGGTTGATGCCCATGTACTTCGTTACTGGGAGGATGAGCTTGGACTGGCCATTAATCGAAATGAGATGGGACATCGATACTATACCGAAAAAGATATTCAGGTTTTTCAGAATATAAAGGAACTGAAGAAGCAGGGGTTACAGCTTAAAGCGATACGAAGAATGTTGCATCAGGCAGAACCGGATTCTATTCAAAGAACATTGGTGGAACCAGAGATTGAAGCCAAAGAGAAAAGAAGAAAAGATATAAGAGATATAAAAGATATAAAAGAAATAAAAGAAAAAACAGCAGAAAAAGAAGATTTATCCAAGGAAAAACGTTTTGAAGAAATCCTGGCGCGTCTTATACGAGATGTAGAGTTGAGTGAACATAAAGAGGGGCGTTACCGGAGACTGGATGAGACGATACGAAGACACCAGATGTCAAGAAAGATGGTGGCGGCAACAGAGGAGAATTCCGGTCGGAAAGGGCGAAAGAAAAGGATTAAGAGAAAACAGAGCGAATAAAAACTGGATGAATCAGAAAAGTAAGACGGATAAATATAACGGACAAAATAAAAGCGGAGAGGACAAGCCTCTCCGCTTTTTCCATGCATGGCTATTGAATAAGTAGTTACCATCTGTAAGATGGCAAATTACTGTAAGAAGATTAAGCTTCTTCGATAGCTTCTGTAGGACATACACCTGCACATGTTCCACAATCTACACAAGTGTCAGCGTCGATAACGTATTTGCCATCTCCTTCGCTGATAGCTTCTACTGGACATTCACCTGCACATGTTCCACAAGAAACACATTCGTCTGTAATTACGTATGCCATTGTACTGATCCTCCTTTAACGTATTTACCTAAAAAAGCGTTTTGCTTTTTGGTTATAAGCACATTCTAATATAAGTAACTAGAGATTACAAGTATAAAATTCTAAACAATTTAAAATCTTAACAAAGCATAAATTAGTTGCTTAAAGGTTGGAATGGTATTATAATGGTTACTGTATTCAGAAAAAAAGGAGGAAATGATCATGGCAAAAGTATCTAAAGATATGATAATTGCAGATTTAATAAAAGTTGACCAGAATATTATTGCTATCCTGATGAGAGCAGGTATGCATTGTATCGGTTGTCCTTCAGCACAGGGAGAATCTCTTGAGGAGGCAGCACTTGTTCATGGAATTAATCCAGACATGCTGGTTGACCAGATTAATGATTATTTAGCTCAGTAATTGATGAGCTTTGTAAAACATAAAGAGGCTGTCACATTCGATATCATAAAATGAATGTGACAGCCTCTTTATGTTTTGTCAATTTATTTGCTTGAATTACATGAATGCATTGAGATATAAAATTATGCAAGCAGAGCAAGCTGCTGAAGCGCATTGGAAGCGATGATCACTTCACCGTGTTCTACAAGGTATGCTTCTCCGGCAGGTGTACATGCTTTGCCATTTCCATATTCGGAAAGAATGTTGCAGACTTTGTTGAAATCTTCAGGAGCACTGTTCGTCTGATGGATGATCAGCTGATAGCTGCGGTCATTATCTTTGAACAGAGTATTTTCACCATCATAACATCCGTTAAGTCCCTTGGATGCTGCGATTATCGTATCCAGATCCTGGAAAGTAAACACGCGGGTAAGATCGGGTGCTTTTTCTTCCGCAACGATCTTAGTACGGCGTGAGCTTTTTGGTTTTTCTTTTTCATTCTCGGTTTCAAGTTCATCCTTTGACGCTTCCGGACTTTTCTTTAACTTGCTTTCGCATAACTTTTGGAAGAGATCAAGAATATCATCGGCTCCAGAGATACTCGGTGCTTCCGGACCGGATATGGTTTCATCATCAGCGCTAGGCGCAAACTTTGAAAAACGGGTATCCAGCTCTTCCGGATCTTCTACTTTGGTGATGATCAGTACGATGCTGTCCGGTGTGATCGGGATCGCTTCTATCATCAAAGGGATATTGTCAGCTTCAAAACCAAATTCATCCTGTGCCTGGACCATCATATCATGAAAAAGACTTTTGGCTTTTTCTGTACCATAGGCAAGTTCGCTGAGCTTGATCTGACGCATAGTCAAGTCGTCACGGGTCAGTGTACAGCGGATTTGGGTATCACTTATTTTTTCTATTTTCACAGATATCACATCCTTTTATTTTACGTTTATATGTTTATCTCTCGTATAAAGAAACTACTTCTATGTTATTATATACTAATTCCATCAGATCTGTAAAGCGCTTCATAGTTTTTTCATATTTTACTATAAAAATTTTATTGCAAACCGGAGCAAAGAGGTTATAATAGGAGGAAGAAGAGGTGGCACAGTCCTATCGTGAGAAAGGATGTGATGTCAGCCAGAACAGTGAAAATCTATTTATCAATTCCTATTATTTCACAATTTCAATTCGGTATTCACCGTAGTATATTCCCATATTTTTAATTTTATAACTGTCAGGAAACTTATTTGTGTACACAAAAATTTCTGATGTATAGTACAAAGACAGGGATCGGTGTCACTTTTTCTCAAATTATATGCAAACCATGCTTTTTGGAAAATTAAGAGAGGAAAGCGGCTAATATATCACGAAAAAAACCCGCAGTTTATGAAAATGAAGAAAAAAAGCAAAAAGCTGAAAGATGATTTTCGCAGAGAGTTGGAAAGCTATGTAAAAGACGGAGTGACCCTCTGGCTGGATGGCAGTCCAAGTACACCTAAGAAAATCGACAAGGCTCACAAAATGGCTGAAGGCGCATCCTATATGAGGGATTATGTCCAGGATGCTGATGGGCGTCTGTCCCGGTTGGAATTTGACCGGATAAAGGACAGATAAAATCTGTATTTCCGGCACTTTGTAACCAGGTTCCCTCCTATGCATACCTTGTGCCGGAAATCTTAAAAAAATAAAAAATTGGAATAAAAGGATGACGGAAATTGATTATGTTGCTATAATGAAATGCAGTAGGAGGATTTTACACCATGAAGAAAAAATATTTACCGGTTCTGATGGTAATTGGGCTGATCGTACTTGTTTTAGCGGCCGGAGTGATCACGATGATGGTAAGAAGATATTCGCCATCCAATAAAAAGATGGGCAGTAATGAATATTTCCAGTTAAGCGGTGAAGATGAGGCGGCATTGATCGTTGATAATGTGCTGGAAGAAGAAAAGTTGAAGATTATAGACGGCAGATATTATGTGGATGAAACTGTCGTTGGAAAATATATTAACGGAAGATTTTACTGGGATGAGAATCAGAAAGTGATGCTTTATACATTGCCGAATGAAGAATTCCAGATAGCTCCGGATACGCAGGAATACCAGACCTCACAGGGGACACAAAGTGTTGGCTATGTGATCCTGAAGTCAGAGGGGGAATCTTACTATCTGGATATGGAATTTGTCAAAGCGTATACAGATATGGAGTATACAGTATATGAAGAGCCAGCCAGGGCTGTGATCTGGACCCAGTGGGGCGAGACGCAGATGGTAACGGCAAACAAAGACAGTAAGATACGTCAAAAAGGCGGTATTAAAAGTGTTATAGTTGATGAGGTCGCTGAAGGCGATCGTCTGTATCTTCAGGAAGAAATGGAAAACTGGAGTAAGGTTGCCACGGAAGACGGATATACAGGATATATTCAGAAGGAAGATATTTCAGCACCGGAGGCGGTGGTGAAAGAGAGTGCGAATGTACAGCCGGAGTATACCAGCTTGCAGAGGGATCATAAGATCAATCTTGCATGGCATCAGGTTACAAATACAGAAGGAAATGCCAGTCTTGCTGATGTTCTCGCAGGAACGCAGGGGTTGAATACCATTTCTCCAACATGGTTTTCTGTAGTGGATAACAGTGGAACGATTTCTTCTCTGGCAAGTGTAGATTATGTGAATCAGGCACATGGTATGGGACTTGAGGTTTGGGCACTGATCGATAACTTCAGTACAACGGCGGATACCTCCGTATTTTTAGCAGATACACAGGCCAGAGCCAATATCATCAATCAGCTGACGACCCAGGCGGATGCGGTCGGACTTGACGGTATCAATCTCGATTTTGAAACTATTTCAGAGGAACAGGGTCCTGATTATGTACAGTTTATAAGAGAACTTTCTATCGCATGCAGGAATAAAGGTCTTGTGTTCTCCATTGACAATCCGGTTCCGATGCCGTATACACAACATTATGACAGGGAAGAACAGGGAATCGTGGCTGATTATGTGATCGTTATGGGGTATGACGAACATTATGCTTCCGATACAGAAGCGGGTTCTGTAGCATCCCTGGAATTTGTAAAAAATGGTATCGAAGATACGCTGGAAGAAGTTCCGGCATCAAAGGTGATCAATGCGATCCCATTTTATACACGTGTATGGATAGAACCTTATGGAGGTGGGAATCTTACCAGTGAAGTGCTTGGTATGGATGGCTGCACCAATTATATCGCAGAAAAGGGAATGGATACTTACTGGGATGAGGTCCTTGGACAGACAGTAGCTACACTTGAAGGGGATGATGGGCTGTATACCATATGGGTGGAGGATGAACAATCCATCGCTGAAAAGATGAAATTAGTCCAGGAAAATCAACTGGCAGGTGTGGCAGAGTGGAAGCTTGGATTTGAGAGAGATTCTATATGGCCGGTGATCTCCCAGTATCTGCAGTAACTTTACAAACAAAAGAAAGGGGTATAAATAATGGCAGACGAGATGTTTAAGACCACGCTGATGGGCGGGTTCGATAAAGATGATGTACTCACTCAGGTACAGGCGATGAAGGATGAGGCATTTGCGGAAAAGACAAAGCTGATCAAAGAGAAAAAAGACAGGGACAAACAGATAGAAGAACTGAACAGGCGGCTGAGCCTGAAAGATGTTCAAAAAGAGCAGGAAATCCTCAAACTGAAAGAGGAACATCAGGCTGAACTTGATGAGATGATGCAGAGACTGAATCTGAAAGAAGAGCAGAAAGAAAAGCTGGAGAGAGAGATTTCTGAGAAATATCAGAAGTATATCGACAGATATGATCTCATCGGTACATTGGTACTGGAAGCTCAGGAAAAAGCGGAGAGTATCGTAGCAGAAGCGATAGAAAAACGCGATATGCTGATGCAGGAAGCGCAGGAAGAAGCACAAAAATGTCTGGATGCGGTCCAGGCAGAAGTGGACGATAAGCTTGCAGAGGGCAAACGTAAGTATATTGCAGTTCAGGAAGAACTGAATGAGATCGTAGAACTGATCAACCAGGCACAGAGAAGATTTATGTCTTCCTATAAAGAAGTACACCAGATCATAAGTACGATGCCGGAATCCATGCGGGAGCTGGAAGATGAAGCAGAATCAGAGACAGCACAGAAAGCGGAAGCAGACATGGCAGAAGCGATCGCTGATGATGAAGCTATGATCAGTGATTCGATACATGAGGAAATGGCAAAAAATGGCATGATAAATGCTGCTGCAAAAGTGGAAGATGCCATGGAGGATGATATGGACAGCTTAGATGAGGACGAAGAAATTTCGGAAGATGAACTGATCCGTCTCATCGAAAAAGAAGAAAACGAAGAATAATCAGTAGTGAAATAACTTTCGGGGCATATAATTTACTAAATATGTTCCGGGAGTTTTTTTGTGAAGAAAAAGATATTGGAATTAAGTATGGGCTGTCTTCTGCTGGTTGGTGTATTCTGGCTTGCCAGAACGGGTGCAAGACTGGTGGCCAGTCAGTCAGATGATGGGGATTACATAGTGGTCGTGGATTCGGGTCATGGAGGTCAGGACCCGGGCAAAATAGGGATTCACGGTGAACTTGAGAAAGATATTAACCTGCAGATAGCCCTCCGCTTGAAAAAACATCTGGAGAAAGAAAATGTGGAAGTGGTAATGACGAGAGAAAAGGATCAGGATCTTGCAGACGATAACGCACAAAATCGAAAGGTGCAGGACATGAAGCGAAGATGCGAGATGATCCATGAGATACAGCCGGACTGTGTGATCAGCATCCACCAAAACAGCTACCCGGATGAATCGGTGAAGGGGGCACAGGTATTTTATTATCAAGACTCGGTGGAAGGGGAGAGGATGGCGAAGATTATCCAGGAGAAGCTGATCGATAAACTGGATAGGGAGAATCATCGGCAGGCTAAGGGGAATGGGAGTTATTTTCTGTTAAAGAAGACGGATGCATCGTTGGTTATTGTGGAGTGTGGGTTCTTAAGTAATAGTGAGGAAGCACTGCTGCTGAAGGATGAGGAATATCAGGAGAAAGTGGCTGAGGCGGTGTGTGAGGGAACTGTGGAATATCTGGAAGGGAGTGAGAAAGTACTATCTTAGTGTTATCGCAGAAAATTCCCTCTTGCCCCCAAAGACGTACTTTAGTATACTAGGAATAGCAGGGTAAAAGAAAAAAGGTGAATGATAATGAAAACTAAAGTGATCCGGATGGATCGGGAACATATGGATCTGGATATAATGAAGATGGCTGGGGATGTCCTGAAAGCGGGCGGTCTGGTTGCATTTCCTACGGAGACGGTGTATGGACTTGGCGGAAATGCGCTGGATGAGCAGGCGGCTGAGAAGATTTATCGGGCGAAGGGAAGGCCTTCAGACAATCCGCTGATCGTACATATTGCTAAGATCGAAGCGTTGGATGCTATTGTTACGGCGGTGCCTGAGAAGGCGAAAATGCTGGCAAAGGCGTTTTGGCCGGGGCCGCTTACGATGATCTTCCCCAAGAGTGATCTGGTACCTTATGGGACGACTGGCGGGCTTGAGACCGTGGCGGTAAGGATGCCGAATGATCAGGTGGCACTGGAACTTATACTTGCAGGTGGTGGTTATGTGGCAGCACCGAGTGCCAATACTTCCGGCAGACCGAGCCCTACCACGGCACAGCACGTGGAGGAAGACCTGACGGGAAAGATAGATATTATCCTTGATGGCGGACCTGTGGGAATCGGACTTGAATCGACGATCGTAGATTTCACGGAAGATGTTCCAACCATATTGAGACCTGGTTATGTAAACCAGAGGATGCTGGAGAAAGTGATCGGACCTGTTCGTATGGATAAAGGATTGATCGCACCGGACAGCGGGATACATCCGAAGGCACCGGGGATGAAATACCGTCATTATGCACCGAAAGCTCAGCTTTTGATCGTGGAAGGTGAGGCAGCGGCGGTACAGTCACGGATCAGAGAACTTGCCGAGGAGAAGATCCTTGAGGGAAATAAGGTAGGGATCATTGCAACGGACGAAAGTCTGGCTGCCTATCCTAAGGGAATCATTAAAAGTATAGGCTCAAGAAATAATGAAGAAAGTATAGCACAGCATTTGTTTGGGGTGCTCCGGGAGTTTGATGACTGCGGAGTAAACTACATTTATTCGGAATCTTTTGACACACCACAGATGGGACAGGCGATCATGAATCGTTTGTTGAAGGCAGCAGGGCAGCAGAAGATTCAAGTGTGAGGGAACAAGATGGTGATACGGTATAAAAAACTAATTTTTGTAGATACCAATGATAATTGCAGAGCACCTATGGCGCAGCTGATCTTGAAAAGAAAATTTTTGACGAATCCTCTGCCTATTGAGTCAAGGGGCTTGGTTGTGTTGTTTCCGGAACCATTGAATCCTAAGGCGGAGACAATACTTGCGAATAATGGTTATCCCGATCCGGTGCATATTGCTCAGCAGTTGGAACAGGAAGACATTAATTCGGACACATTGATCCTGACTATGGAGGATGATCAAAAATCAAAGATCTGGGAGACATATGAAAATGCTCCTCATGTGTATACAGTTAAGGAATTCGTTGGGGAGACCGGTGATGTGGAGCCGCTTTATGGGCAGCCATTGACTGTATACAGCCAGTGTTATATAGATCTGGAATTATTGATGAGAAAACTTGTGATACGACTGAATGAAGAGGAGGAACTATAATGATAGCAATCGGATGTGATCATGGCGGTTTTGAACTGAAAAAAGAGATTGAGAAATATCTTGACCAGAAAGGCATCGAATATAAAGATTTTGGATGTGACAGTACAGCATCTGTGGATTACCCGGTTTATGCGAAGAAAGTATCCCATGCCATACTCGATGGTGAATGTGAACAGGGTATACTGATCTGTGGAACTGGGATTGGTATTTCCATCGCAGCCAATAAGATCCCGGGCATTCGTGCAGCATTGTGTACAGACTGTTTCTGCGCACAGGCGACCAGAGAACATAACAATGCAAATGTTCTGGCACTTGGTGGAAGAGTTCTGGGTGCGGGACTGGCGATCAAGATCGTGGAAACATTCCTTGAGACACCATTTTCAAATGAAGAGCGTCATCAGAGAAGAATTGACCAGATTGAGGGATAATAGAACAATATCATAAAAGATGTACTATATTTTAGTTGGCAAAGTATATAGGAAGAAACATAATATAAAATCAAAAGAGGTATAACTTTCTTATGAGAGAAAGTGGAAAGGGGTACAAATGTCAAAAGTAGTGGTTATGGATCATCCGCTGATCCAGCATAAGATTGGAATCATCCGTAAAGAGGAGACCAGCTCAAAGGAATTTAGAGAAATGATCGGCGAGATCGCTATGCTGATGTGTTACGAAGCGACCAGAGATCTGAAATTGGAGGACATCGACATTGAGACACCTATCACAAAGACAACAGTAAAAGAACTGGCTGGAAAGAAATTGGCCGTTGTTCCGATCCTTCGTGCAGGTCTTGGTATGGTAGAAGGTATGCTGGCTATGATCCCGGCAGCTAAGGTGGGACATATCGGTCTGTACCGTGACCCGGAGACACTGGCACCAGTGGAATATTACTGTAAGCTTCCGGCAGACTGCTCCGAAAGAGATATCTTTGTAGTAGATCCGATGCTGGCAACAGGTGGTTCCGCAGAAGCTGCGATCCAGATGCTGAAAGACAAAGGTGTAAGAAATATCCGTTTTATGTGTATCATTGCGGCACCGGAAGGTGTAAAGAGAATGCAGGAGGCACACCCGGATGTAGATATGTATATCGGTGCGTTGGATGATAAATTGAATGATCATGGCTATATCGTGCCGGGTCTTGGGGATGCCGGAGACAGAATATTTGGAACAAAATAAACCTGCGGGGAGGGTTTTACAAGTGAAAGGCAAAAGAGAAGATTATATCACATGGGATGAGTATTTTATGGGGGTTGCCAAGCTTTCCGGTATGCGCTCAAAAGATCCAAATTCTCAGGTGGGAGCTTGTATCGTCAGCAAGACCAATAAGATATTGTCGATGGGATACAATGGATTTCCTATGGGATGTTCTGATGATGAATTTCCCTGGGCAAGAGAGGGTGATCCCATGGAGACGAAGTATCTGTACGTGACCCACAGCGAATTGAATGCGATCCTGAATTATCGCGGCGGTTCGTTGGAGGGAGCAAAGCTTTATGTGTCTTTATTTCCATGTAATGAATGTGCGAAAGCCATTATACAGGCAGGGATCGAGACGATCATCTATGAAGTTGACAAATACCCGGATTCACCGGCGGTAAAGGCATCGAAGAAAATGCTGGATGCAGCGGGAGTGCGGTATTATCAGTATAATCATACGCATAGAGATATTTTGATACATGTGTAGTAACTGATAAAAGGATTCGGCGGTGGGGCTTGACAAATAGAGCCCATTCCGCTAGAATTCGAATCAGTGAGTTTAGACAAAATGGCGATGAAGAGAATAGTACATGCAGGACAATCAACAGAGAGGGGATCAAAGCTGGAAGATTCCTGTGCGGAATGTGTGGAACCGGTCTTGGAGCTGTCTGTGATGAGCAGAACGCGGGCTTTGGCGTTAGTAAAGTGATAAGTGGGCAGTTGGTATGCAGTATCGTTGGAGAAGAAAAACATTTTCCAAGGTGATAGCGGCAGGAAGGCTGTTAATAGGGGTGGTACCGCCGGGCACAGCCTGGTCCCTAGAAAAAATAAGGTGCTTTTTTTATTTTATTCTAAGAAAAATGGAGGATCATAAAAGTGGCAAAGGATAAGAAATTAGTAGAAGCAATCACTTCCATGGAGGAAGATTTTGCACAATGGTATACAGATGTTGTTAAAAAAGCAGAGTTGATCGATTACACAAGTGTAAAAGGATGTATGGTGATCAAACCTGCAGGATATGCAATCTGGGAAAACATCCAGAAAGAACTGGATCGAAGATTCAAAGAGACAGGTGTGGAAAATGTTTATCTTCCTATGTTCATCCCGGAGAGCCTTCTTCAGAAAGAAAAGGACCATGTAGAAGGATTTGCTCCGGAAGTTGCATGGGTAACTCATGGTGGACTGGAACCGCTTCAGGAACGCCTTTGCGTAAGACCTACATCTGAGACACTTTTCTGTGACCTTTATTCCAAAGATATCCAGTCTCATAGAGATCTGCCGAAGCTGTACAATCAGTGGTGTTCTGTTGTACGTTGGGAGAAGACAACCCGTCCGTTCCTTCGTTCCAGAGAATTCCTGTGGCAGGAAGGCCATACAGCGCATGCAACTGCAGAGGAAGCAGAGGAAAGAACTATCCAGATGCTGAACACCTACGCTGATTTTTGTGAAAATGTATTGGCCATCCCGGTAGTTAAGGGAAGAAAAACAGACAAAGAAAAATTTGCAGGTGCAGAAGCTACTTATACGATCGAATCTCTGATGCATGATGGAAAAGCACTGCAGTCCGGAACAAGCCATAACTTTGGCGATGGATTTGCAAAGGCATTTGGCATTCAGTATACAGATAAGGAAAATAAACTTCAGTATGTTCATCAGACTTCCTGGGGTATGACGACCCGTATGATCGGTGCGATCATCATGGTACACGGTGATAACAGCGGACTCAAACTTCCGCCAAGGATTGCTCCCACACAGGCAGTGATCATCCCGATCCAGCAGAGAAAAGAAGGCGTTCTTGAGAAAGCGGATGAGCTGAATGCAGCATTGAATGCAGCGGGGATCCGTGTGAAAGTCGATGCCACAGATAAGAGCCCGGGATTCAAGTTTGCAGAGCAGGAGATGCGTGGTATCCCAGTTCGTATCGAGTGTGGACCAAAGGATATCGAGGCAAATCAGGCAGTTGTAGTAAGACGTGATACAAGAGAAAAAATCGTGGTATGTCTGGATGATATCGCAGCCAAAGTTCAGGAAATCCTGGATACCATGCAAAATGATATGCTTGAGAGAGCAAGAGCTCATCGCGAAAGTCATACTTATGTGGCAACGAATTACGATGAATTCGTGCAGACGATCAACGAAAAACCTGGATTTGTAAAAGCCATGTGGTGCGGCTGCCAGGAATGCGAGGATAAGATCAAAGAAGAAACAGCGGCTACTTCAAGATGTATCCCATTTGAGCAGGAAGAGATATCTGATAAATGTGTATGCTGCGGCAAACCAGCGAAAAAAATGGTTTACTGGGGCAGAGCATATTAGAATGGATTGTTAGGAAAGACAAGAAAATGAATTGAAAAAGTGCATAAACAAAAATGCACAGACGCTGGTGTATGATGGGAAGCGTAAGAAGTTAATTGAACTAAGATAAGGGGTGAGAAAAGTGAAAATCAATATGCCGGCAGGCGTGAACATGATAATAACAGCACTGAATCAGAAGGGTTTTGAGGCCTATGCTGTAGGAGGGTGTGTCCGCGATTCTATCCTGGGAAGAGAGCCAAATGACTGGGATATTACCACGTCGGCCTCTCCTTATCAGGTAAAGGAAATATTTCAAAGGACAGTGGATACCGGTCTTCAGCATGGAACCGTCACTATTATGATAGGAAAGACTGGATATGAGGTAACTACTTACAGGATCGATGGAGAATACGAAGACGGACGCCATCCAAAACAGGTGCAGTTTACCGGGAATCTGACAGAGGATCTGAAGCGTCGGGATTTTACTATCAATGCCATGGCTTACAGTCAGGATACCGGACTGGTAGATCAGTTCGGCGGAATGGATGACATGCAAAATAAGGTGATCCGTTGTGTGGGCGACCCGCGCCAGCGCTTTGGTGAGGATGCCCTTCGTATCCTGCGTGCAGTGAGATTTGCAGCACAGTTGGGATTTTCGATTGAAGAAGAGACAAGGAAAGCAATCGTGGAGCTTGCTCCGACACTTTCGAAGATCAGTGCGGAGAGGATCCAGGCAGAGACGGTAAAACTGTTGACTTCAAAACGTCCTGAGATGTGGCGTCAGGTTTATGAGACTGGTATCACGAAGATCATCATGCCGGAATTTGACCAGATCATGGCGACACCGCAGCATAATCCTCATCATGTGGGTAGTGTGGGTGAACATACCCTTTTATCCCTGCCTTATGTGGAAAATGATAAGGTACTTCGGCTTGCGATGCTCCTTCACGATATGGGAAAGGCACCAGTGAGGACCACAGATGAAGAAGGTGTGGATCATTTTTACGGACATGGAAAAGAAGGAAGAGATATTGCAAAATCAATCCTTCGCAGGATGAAGTTCGACAATGATACGATCAGTCAGGTGACAGAACTGGTATACTGGCATGATCTCAGATCTAATCCAGATGAAAAATCCGTCAGACGGGCGTTGAATAAGGTGAGTGTGGAACTATTTCCAATGCTGCTTAAGGTCCAGCGGGCAGATAATCTGGCGCAGAGCGATTATCTTCATCAGGAGAAAATGGAACGGCTTGAGAAGGTGGAAGAAATATACCTTCATATACTGGAGAAGCAGGAATGTGTCTCCTTGAAGGATCTGGCTGTCACAGGGCAGGATCTGCGTGATAACGGGATGAAACCGGGACCTGAGATGGGAAATATATTGCAGCAGCTGCTGGAATTGGTCATCGAGGACCCCCAGATGAATGAGAAGGAAAAACTGCTGGAATACTGGAAAGGTACGTTGAAGGCAGAGGGATAATAGAAAGAAAGTGTTGAGCTGCCGGGTGCAGGAAAATTTGCCGAGAATTTCGACAAAATCGCCCTGTATTTGTACTTGTCAAACGCTGGTGGGTATCTTATAATTAAGGATACCTGTTTAGGTAGTCACACTTTTTACCAAGTTACTTTGAAAATTAATTCAGGAGGATACATTCATGAAGAGAGAAACCGTTATCGTACTTGATTTTGGCGGACAGTATAACCAGCTGATCGCAAGGCGCGTGCGTGAGTGTAACGTATACTGCGAGATTTACTCTTATAAAACGGATTTGGAAAAGATCAAAGCTCTGAATCCTAAGGGGATCATTTTCACAGGTGGACCAAACAGCGTTTACCTTGAGGACTCACCGACCTATGCGAAAGAGATTTACGAGTTGGGCATCCCGGTTCTGGGCATCTGTTACGGTTCTCAGCTGATGATGCATCAGTTGGGCGGTAAAGTATGTAAAGCACCGGTACGCGAGTACGGAAAGATTGAAGTGACGGTGGATCAGACATCACCATTGTTTGAAAATGTATCCGCAAAGACCATCTGCTGGATGAGTCACAATGATTATATAGAAAATGCGGCACCTGGATTTGAGATCGTTGCTCATACCCCAGACTGTCCAGTGGCAGCAGTACAGAACAAAGAAAAGAGCCTGTACGCCGTTCAGTTCCATCCGGAAGTGCTCCACACACAGGAAGGAAAGGTAATGCTTTCCAACTTCGTATACAATGTATGCGGATGCGCCGGCTCCTGGAAGATGGATTCTTTCGTTGAGGAATCCATTAAAGTAATACGTGAGAAAGTAGGAGAAGGTAAAGTACTCTGTGCTCTGTCCGGCGGTGTTGATTCTTCCGTGGCAGCCGTTATGCTTTCTAAAGCAGTGGGCAATCAGCTTACCTGCGTATTCGTAGATCACGGTCTCCTCAGAAAAAATGAGGGCGACGAGGTCGAGGCTGTATTTGGCCCAGAAGGAAATTACAATCTGAACTTCATCCGTGTCAATGCAAAGGATCGTTTTTATGCAAAACTGAAAGGCGTATCCGAGCCGGAAGATAAGAGAAAAATCATCGGAGAAGAATTTATCCGTGTATTTGAAGAAGAAGCTAAGAAAATCGGAACAGTGGACTTCCTCGTTCAAGGAACCATTTATCCAGACGTTGTAGAGAGCGGAGTCGGTGGAGAATCCACCGTTATCAAATCTCACCACAACGTTGGAGGACTGCCGGACTACGTTGATTTCAAAGAGATCATCGAGCCGCTTCGCGACCTTTTCAAGGACGAAGTCCGCAAGGCTGGACTGGAACTGGGAATCCCGGATTACCTGGTATTTCGCCAGCCATTCCCAGGCCCGGGACTTGGTATCAGGATCATCGGTGACATCACCCCTGAGAAAGTAGAGATGGTACAGGAAGCTGACGCCATCTGGAGAGAAGAAATCGCAAAAGCTGGAATCGATAAAGATGTGAACCAGTACTTTGCGGCTTTGACAAATATGAGATCCGTGGGTGTTATGGGTGATGAGAGAACATATGATTACGCGATCGCACTCCGTGCGGTGACTACTACGGACTTCATGACAGCGGAGAGTGCTGAGATACCTTGGGAAGTGATCGGGAAGACTACTAGCCGGATCGTTAATGAGGTTAAGCATGTGAACCGGGTTATGTATGATTGCACGGGGAAGCCACCGGCTACGATTGAATTTGAATAACGGATAGAAAACCTCGGATGCCCATTTCATAAGGGTTTCCGAGGTTTCTTTATGCCTGTTGGCTCTACAATGGCTCTATTCAAAAAA
>SAAH01000077.1 GCA_009929525.1 Clostridia bacterium
GTTTCACTGTTCAGTTATCAATGTTCGTCGCTGTCGTTTGACAGCTTTGATATTTTATCACGCCGTCTCCGGCTTGTCAAGAACTTTTTTAACTTTTTTCAAAAGTTTTTCTTTGTTCTTACTTTGTTGCGTCATACGCAACTTTGATATCATATCATCTGTCTTCTGATTTGTCAATAAGTTTTTTATGTTTTTTCAACTTATTTTTTCTCAATATATAATCGAGATCCGTTCTCGAAGACAGCTTTGATATAATATCATTTCAGTTTGTCTTTGTCAACACTTTTTCATGCATTTTTTATTTTTTTATTTTCGCTTGATTTCTATTTTTCTTTTCTGATTTTTGTCTCTTTTTATAGTCTATTCTGCAAGGTCTATATCGATGGATTCTGTCTCTATAATATAGTTAGTCTCTGTATTTTTATATTCCTGTTCTGCCTGTTTTAAGGCTTTGACATTCTTAACAAGTGTTTCCAGATTCTCTCCTGCTGTTTTTTTGATTTTTTGAATCCCTTCTTTATCAAACTTCTTCATTCCATCATACAATTCATTTGTACCTTCCACAAGAGAATTTACTCCCTCTAAAATCTTGCTGTTATTCGAAGTCAGTTGTTCCGCTCCCGTTTCCAGATTTTTTAGTTCTGTGGTCAGGGTTGTGATGCTATCTGCAATTCCTGACATCCCTGAAGAAAACTTTCCCAGTACATTCAAGTGTTCCTCCATGTCACTAAGTATCGTTGTTATTTCCTGCACATCAAACGTCAGGTCTGATATATCCAGCTCAGGTATCGAAGTAAGCTGAGTCTGGGCATTGATAATATCCTGGCGGGCATCTGCTGTCGCTCCGCTGATATTGATATTTTCGTAATTTATAAATTGCAGAATCTCATCCTTCTCTTCCTTTGTCAGCTGACTGTTATTGATCACCATTTCCATCTCATTCTTCGCCTGGCTTCGTGCCTGCTGTGTTGCAGTCTCATCTGCGGCCTCCACATCTTTCTTGGCATTTTCCAGATAAGCATCAGACTTACCGAATGCCTGCTTCAATGCTTTCTTATAGTCATTCACCTGTGTCACAAAAGTTTTCAGCTCTGTCATCCCACTCGATACATCCGTCATGGCTTTACCCAGTGCCGAGGCATCCTCAGTAAGCGATGAAGCAGCTTCCGCAACTGTGTCCATAGCTGCCTCATCCGGCATGCTTATTCCTGCAAGTGCTGTATTGATCGCATGAATCCCCGTTTCCAGCTGTTTCGTTCCTTCTGTATAGGAACTTATACCAGCCTGAAACGTCTCAAGTCCATCCAGAAGATCTCCCGTCCCATCTGCCAGTGTCTCCGATGCTTCACCTAAATCTGATATACTTTCAATCACCTCATTCATATCTTCAAACTCTTCATCTCCTATGTCCCCTAATCCTATAGGTGCGATCACATTTGCAGTAAAATCCAGTTCAAATTCTGTCACATCTGCAGTGATTTCCACATAGTCAGGAAGTTTTATCGTCTCTTCCATATCCAGTTTGGTCAATTCCAGGCTCTCACTAAGCGATGGAAAGGCAATTCCGACAGCTATATTCTGATCCTCGTCCTCCATTATTTTCCCATTTGTAATCTTTATATTAGAAAATGTATCTGCCGGAAGTACAACTGCTGACATCATCATAAATGGTACGTGAGTGGAAATTGTTTCTTTCCCTACCTTAACTTCCCTGACAGCAAGATTCTCATAGTCAAATCTGATTGTCACTTTTCCTGATTTTCCTGCGATTTCCTCTGGACTTATCTCTTTATCCTCCAGATAGTAGGTTACATCCACGGTCACCGGGACCTCTGTGTCTGTCGTATCTGCCTTCAGTTTTCCCGACGCATCCGCCTGTAGATATTTCATTTCTGAATTTGCTTTCGCCTTTTCCTTCTCTTCTGTTTCTTTTGATTCCGCATGACCTGATGCTGTATTATTTGCTGTATTGTCTGCGGCATTTTCTTTCTCAATCATCGCTTTATCAGCCACATTATCCGCGTATATCACCGTGCCTGCCATAACACCAACCGCCAAAATCCCACACGCTGCATAGATTGAAATCTTCTTATTTATCTTCATTTCTTCTCCCTTTCTCCTCCTGATATCCGCTGCACTCATTCCTGATCATTCCACATTTTTCAGTGCTTCATCCATCGGTATACGCTTGATCTTACGGTATTCCAGCGAGGCAACTGCTGCATATGTCACGATCCCCAGAAGGAACATTTTCACGAATACACCTTTATCTGCATAAAATTGTATCCATCCGCTCATACTATTGAGCATGATCTGACGGAATATGATATGCATCAGATAATCGTCGATAATCATGCTGACCATCAAAAATATAACAACCACTGCGGATGTGGAGAATATATACAACCGACTGATCTCCTCATTTGCGTAACCGAGGATTTTGGCCATGGATATTGACTGAGCATTTTTTTCGATAACGATTTTTGACAGTAAATAGATCAGGACCATAAAAATCAGTACTGCAAATCCGTCGATCAGATACATCATGCTGCCCATAGATACGTCCAACTGACGGGATACCTTGGTGAGGGCATCCAGATCGATCACCGAGCCGATGTATTTTTCGTTGATATCTGTGATTTTTGTTTCTGAAAAATATCCGCTGAAATATTCATCATCCATACCAAAGGTCTCATTTAGCTGTGACTGATCCATGAAAACGGATAGTGCTCCCATATAATCGTATATACCACTCACCTTGAATATATATTTGTCTTCCTCGTATTTTTCTTTCAAGGTGATAGTGTCTCCTACTTGAAGGTTATATTTGTCTGCGTACCCTTCCGAAATATAGACGTTATCGTCTTCCGTATGAACCGGTATGTACTCACTTTTTTTCTGAACACCATACAGTAAAATTTCCTCGCTGTCGCAAGGCCCATCAACCGTGTTCAGCGAATAGGCTGTGAACTTTTCTGCGGTTTCGTTAGCTGTTTCTACTGCATTTGAAAATTGGATCATTGAGATCATACTTCTCAATTTGCTTTCGTCACTCAGTATGCTCACCGGAACGCTCAGCATGTATTGGTAGGGACTGAGCATATTTTCCTCTATTTCTGCCTGATAATGATCTAATACTACCGGAAGTGCCAATCCAAAATATAAGAGAAGGTTTGCAAATATGATTCCAATCAATAAGAGCATATAATTACTCATATTCTGGAAAATGATCCTAAGACGGAATCTGGAAAAGAATGGTATCCTTTTGTTGAGACGCACCGCATGTTTCTGTTTTTTCCTGCTTAGATCCCTTCTTAAAAACTTCAGGGGTGACAATTTCATCTTGTAATTTAAAATCAAAAAATTAACTGCCAGCATCATCAGAAACGGTACAACCGTTGTTATAAAAAATGCTTCTCCATTCCATGTCGTCTCGTATTTTGTCAAGCTGTAGCTTCCATAATACATTTGGGATGCTACTCCTTCAAAAATCGTATATCCCAGAATATTTCCAACGACCGCACCCGCCGCTGTAACGATCAACGGCATAGACATATAGTGCCAGACCAGTTCTCTCCTTGTATAGCCTGAGGCCCTCAACGTTCCGATGGTATTTGCTTCTTTTGTGATCGTATTGCCAATAGTGATGCTGAATACGAAAGCAAGAATTGCGATGACCATATAAAGCAGTGCGACCATCATGGATTTGTCGCTGCCCATATCATTTCCAGTAAATTGTATTGCCTGGTTCTGATATGCCGGCACAAAATTTTTCAGGGTGACTACTTTACCGATTGCTTTCATCAGATTCTCAGCTTTATCATTTTCCTCCTGCTCATCCAGCGGCTTTGCATCATAACACCAGGAATACCGATAGCTTAAGACTTTTTTGCTGTAGCTCTCAAATTCTGATTTCGTCACAATAGCAACCCCAAATTTAACCGCATCGAACATCGTATCATTATTATTGGAAAACAAACTGCTGTAGTCTGAAAGTGCTACATATCCGACAACTTTCCATTCTTTGCTCCCGCTGTTCAGCACATCCCCAACAGCTATCTGATTATTCTCCGCATACATCCGGTCTATTACGATCTCTCCCGGCCGTCTTGGCATATCTCCTTCCATCAGGCATGCCTTATCCACCTCCTGCCTTTCCGAAAATATGCGAAGTGTGCTTTCATTTGCAAGACTTTCCTCTATAAAATAGTTTTCATAGATCTTAATACCATTTTTTTCTATAACCTCTTTTTCCTCCGGCGTCATCTCCTTTGAAATATCAAAGTACCCGTCTTCGATATTGTATTTTTCAAAGCTTTCGTCATATGTGATGCGCATACTTCCATCAGCAACTAAAAATCCCGAAACAAACCCTATCGTTGCGATAAGAAGGAAAAAAATGACGGCATATTTTCCGGCTTCCTCTTTCAGTTCTCTCAGCAGCCGTTTCCTCAATGGATTTTTCATCTTGTGCCCCCTTACCAATCCAGTTCTTCGGCTGGCACTTTTTTGTCGTTTCGATAATTCTTGCGGATCATACCATCTCTCAGATGAACTACGCGATCCGCCATATATCGGATAGCATCATTATGGGTTACCATGATAACTGTATTTCCATACTTTTGATTCACAGTTTCTATGAGTTTTAATATTTCTTTGGATGTGTTATAATCCAGAGCTCCTGTCGGTTCATCACACAGGAGTATATCTGGATTTTTTATCAATGCCCGGCCGATCGCCGTTCTTTGCTGCTGGCCTCCTGATAGTTGATTTGGCAGCTTATTCTGATGCTCATAGATTCCAAGAGTATGCATCATCTCTTCTATATCTAATGGCTGATCGCTTAGGTACGCTCCCACTTCTATATTTTCTCTGATCGTAAGATTGGGAATCAGATTATACATCTGGAAAATGTATCCCAGATGTTTTCTCCGGTAGATTGTCAATTTTTTTTCATTCATTTCCCCTGTTTTTTCTCCATCGATCGATATGTACCCCTCATCCGAATCATCAATACCGCCGATAATATTGAGCAATGTAGATTTTCCTGATCCTGAAGGTCCCAGAAGCACACAAAACTCACCCTTTTCAATCTTAAGGTTGATTCCCCGCAGTACTTCCACTCTATTTTCTGATTCTCCAAATGCTTTCTTTAAGTCATTAATTTCCAGAAACATATCCTGTCCCCCTCACGCGGTTAGGTTTTTCTTACTTCAATTAGTTTAAACTAACTTTATACCTTTTTTATTCTCCTGTCAATTCATGTTCTGCTGCTTTCAAGAAAAAAAAGACAGCAGATTTCTCCGCCATCTCTTTTATACCAATATTTTCATAATAACCTGAACCAAAATATCACGATCATACAGCCAGCGCAGGACAGGATCTCCATTTGTCACATCCATAAGCATGCTTCCCACCGATGTCTCATACAAAAGTGTGATGACCAGAAAAAAAATCCAGATCCAAAGGATTCCCTGCACACCGCCCAGAAGGATTCCGCCCAGCCGGTTCAACGTCCCTACTACCGGAAGTTCTGTCAGCAGATCCACTGCATATAGGATCAGTTTGACAATGATATTCGTAATAATAAATGCTATCAAAAATGCAATTCCATTGATGATCCCGTAAGAAATATATCCTGACAGATAGTCTGCAAAGCTTTCCACCGCCAGCTGCTTGTATACCTCTGAGTTATTATTTTCAAGCAGTTTTTCCTTCATCGACTGGGGCAGTGGAAGCTCCTCGATGACTCCCACCTGTGAACCCACTGACAGATCCGGCTGCTGCTCCATTCCCTGTTCGATCACATCTGCACATTTCTCCTGAATACTTTGCTCCCAGTTTGTATTCTCCCGGATAAAATCACCTACATACGGACTTATCCATGAAGTCACATACAGCACAATAATAAACGATACCATGGATATCGCGGTCCGTATCATCCCCTTTCGATATCCCTGAATAACACACACAACAAATACAATGAGTAATATCCAAAAAAGCCAGCTCATGATGCTTTATCTCCCGTCTAATTCAATTTTATAGTCTCTATTCCGCCTTCCATCACGACGATATACCTGTTTCGGGCCATTTTGAAAACATTTTGAATGATTCCCTCTTTTAGAGTTCCCTGATAACGGCATACACCTTTCAGCGTATAAATTGCAAATTCATTACTGTTAAACAATATGATCTGATCCTTGCTCACTGATATATGATCAAATGATATATCCAGCCCCGCCGTATATTTCAAAGTTCCACTGGTATTGTAAATCTCCATTCTATAAGGGTGTTCTCCCTCTTCATTACGAAATACCAGTCCGATATTATCTTCATCATAAAATGTACTGAGAATATCATCTTTCACCTCTACCGTAGTCTGCTCTTCCGGAATCTGCCGTCCTTTGTAAATAACAAATCCATCATCCCGAAAAGCCACTGCTGTAGAATTGCCCAGATATTCTGTCTCTGGAACCAGCGTATCCGTGTAAGTATACGCGCTCACCATATTATCCATCTGGTTCTGTCCTGTATTGCCAAAATTGTAAAAAGCCACATAGCCTGCAGGCTTGTTATCCCTCACGCTCAGGTAGGATACCGCCATCAAAAGACCATCATCCGATAAAGACAGATCAACTGGATAGCCCGGGCTGTCGATACGAGTCTTGCCCGTCACTATTTCATCGCCATCCACATCGTAGACATTTACCCAGGTAGTTTCACCGTCTTCCAAAATAGCCGCAACAACACCCTGTTTTGCTACAGTTGCCTTCAATATAGGAAGACTTGTCTGGATCTGACCCACTTTACCGGATATATCGAATACAGACATCGTAGTTCCCTTTTTATCATAGACCACACACATCTCCTGACATATCTCCACCTCTGGATTCTCCATGGTGTGTGCCTCACTCCACAGATTTTCTCCCTGACGGCTCATCAGCGTCACATCATCTCCGCCATACTTCAGGATGTTATCATTAAACTGAGCGTATTTGGCCGAAACAGTATCTTCCTGACTGCTTTCTATCACAATCTTATAACCATTGTAACTCCACTTGTCGATCAGCAATTTTCCGCCTACTGCCGCAAGAACCACAACCGCTGCAGCGATCCCCGTCCGAATCAGCAATTTTCTTTTATGACGGCTCACACGTTCTTTGTATTCCATCACACTGCCGACAGGAGCTTCCT
Source organism: Clostridia bacterium (assembly GCA_009929525.1). Taxonomy (GTDB): domain Bacteria; phylum Bacillota; class Clostridia; order Lachnospirales; family Lachnospiraceae; genus Oliverpabstia. Next base: position 7,195 of record SAAH01000077.1, read on the forward strand.
GTATTTCTTCTTTTTTTCCAAATGGTAATTTGAACTGCGGACGCTTCGCCCATATATCTTTTATCTTCTGCTTAAAATCCATATGATCCCCTTATTCGCAAATTGCGATTTTCCTGCTTTGATATAACGATATCTATAATATAACACATCACTTTTGCCTCGGCAATCAGCTATCCTTGATTCTCTTTTATTCTTTACTTAGGAAGAACCAGCTTTTGCCCCGCATAAATGATATCCTCCGCACTGATCCCATTCAATTGGCACACCTCATCAATGCGTGCGATCGTTCCATAATAGTTACGGCATATACTGGTCAAAGTGTCGCCTCTTTGTATGATATATTCCTGTGTCCCTGTCTCCATTCCACCGGTGACCGAAGCCTGAACTTCACCTGCAGGATTTTCCAAAGTTTCCGTCTGGCCGGCAGAAGCTGTCTCATCCGGAAGCTGATGTTCCGGAAATTCATTATTATCTGACTGTGCTGTCTCCTCTGTAGATGCTTTCTCTGAGTCTTCCGGGGCCTGCAATATCGCTGTTTCTTTCTCCTCTGATACTGTCTGTTCCTTTGTTTCTGAGATATTCTCAGAGACTGCTCCCAATGTTTCGGATGCTGCTTCTTTTTCAGAAGATATCGTTCCGGATGCTTCCGCAGTTTCTCCGGAACCTTCTGAATCCGCAGACTGTTTTTCGTCCATTTGTTCAGCTGCCTGTTCTTCGACCTGTTCTGCGTCTGTTTTTCCCTCGATCCATGTCCGAAGGGTACCCTGCATGTTCTGATAGCTGTTGACAAATGTTATCCCGACTGCCATGATAACCGCTGCCGCACATATGCCCGCCGCCAGATTTATATGGCTCGTCTTATTTTTCTCTGGCTGTGCTATTTCCGGTTCATCCTTCTGAGGGTTTTCTTTTTTACTATTGATCGCCTTTCGAAAGTCCAGTACTGCCCGATCCGGAACTTTCTCTGTTTCTTCTATCGATTTGTTCTGGCTCATAGCGATCATATAATTCTGCATGGCTTCATTTTTTTCATAGTAAACGTAGTAGCCAGGCTGGCGATTCAACTGGTCATTCTCAAAAAAGAAAAATGCCTCTTCCCACTCGCCCGGCTCCATCACAAACAGTACTTTATCATTTCCCGCAAAATAATTCAAATGCGTCTTTAAAAGCACCTCATTGATTTCCATGTTGAATCCCGGAAAGCACACAAACCAACCTATAATCTCCTGTTCCGGAAAGTATTTGCGGCTATCCTCATATACCTGTCCCCATATCTTCTCCGTAAATACAATATGCTCCTTCGCTGCATCCATCCCCTGTATCTGCAAGGCACTCTTTACAAACAAATAGGTGCACCCCTCTGACCAGTGACGTTCGCCGTATAAGATCGCGATTTTTCCATCTTCCTGAGAATTGCGGGAAATCTTTTTCAAAAAAGTATAAGCATAGTCTTCTATATATATCTTCTGATGTCCTCTCACCTCACCTATTTGTCGAATGTTATTTGGAATCTTGAAAAATTCTTCATTTCCATCTGCTTTTTTCTTGTCACCTTTATACACAACCTCAATCATATCATTCACCCCTTTTGGGCATCAGCATATCACTGTTTTTGTGCGGATTTTATCAAATTCTGAATGCAGCCGGAAAATATTTCATGACATTATTCTCTATATTACAGCATCCTCGGTGCCAAACCAAACTACAACGAATATTCTATGGAAATACTGGGTAGAATAGTAAAACAAAGATTGGGACAGATACGAGAAAGGATGGTATCTCTATGACTATAAAACGTTCTGTATTTTTTATAAATGAAAAAAAAGCATCGGCCAGCAGTGAGCTTTCACACCTTTTGAAGAAATGCATCGAAAAGGTGGATCATCCCTGGAAAGAAATTATTATTTTATGTATCGGAAGCGACCGCATCACCGGAGACAGCCTGGGACCACTGATCGGACATCGCCTTTCTAAATATCGTTGGAAAAACATTCATATCTATGGAACTTTAGATTATCCAGTCCATGCACTTAATCTGGAACAAACAGTCATCTGTTTAAAAAAGAGACATCCATCAGCGCTTATTATCGCTGTGGATGCCTCCTTGGGCTCAAAAAAACATGTTGGATTTATAACGGTTGGAACCGGACCCATCCTGCCCGGAGCCGGAGTACACAAATCCCTTCCCCTGGTGGGAGACCTGTTTATCACCGGTATATTGAATGCCTCCGGGACTTTTGAACATCTTATGCTCCAGACGACCCGACTGTCTCTGGTGGTCCAGATGGCCGAAACAATATCCGACGGTATCGAAAAGACCTTCGCCCAACCTCACGAAAACCGCCGTCTTCTCCCCGAAGAATGGTTCCAGCCGGATGATACACGCTGTCTCTGCTGGGCAAAAGATTCCGGTATGGCAGCACTGTCCATCGAATCAATCTCCGGAACAAGCTGTTGAAGGAGATTCGCTCGCGGAACCTTAGAAAAAGCTTTCTTCATCAGCCATGCTGCCGGCCTGCCCCAAAACTTATTCTTCAATATGCCTGAATAATGATCGGCAATCTCCATGGATCCGCAGTATTTGTCCGTAAGGCAGATAACGTAGGTCTCCGGATAACGCGGCGGTATCAAAGATACCGGCCACATATGTTTCGTAATGACTTCTTTCTCTCTTTTATTTAACTTAAAATATTTTCTCGCATTTCGATAAGCTGCTATGGGGTGGGTGATCGCATGAAGATGATCACCCGTCCTGCGGCTGTGTTTTCTCCAATCATACAAAAAAAGATCATGCAGCATCCCACCCCTGGCTGCCGATCTGGCATCCAGACCAAGATACTTACATATGCAAAAATTATTATAAGCCACGTTCAGACAATGTTCATAACAATCCGTCTCGCAATGCTGATAATAATTCTTCATCTGAAGCACTACAGGATGATCGATAATATCCTTGATACAATCATAAAACTCCTGATTACGCTCATTCTTCTCATATCTTCTCTTCCGCAAATCCGCCGGTGAAATCCTCGGCCGCGGAATCGGCAAAACTGTTGGCATATGGCATTCTCCTAACTTTCACTAGCTCTTTTCAACAAATGATATTACTACGTCAAACCTCACGCTTCCCCAGCAATTATATAATAGTTATTCCACAAATGTAAAGTTATATCCACAAAGTATTGTTAATCAGCTTTGCAAAACAGGTCGTTCACCGGGCGAACACAAGCCCTTGGAGAGTGACATAGTATAAGCTATCAAGAATCTTAGGGCGCAAAAGACGGCTTCTTCGGGCTGACATGTGTTCTCAAAACACATGTCAGCTGGCACCTGAGGTGGGTATGCATCAGCATACACGCCGAATGTGCCAGGCACCCGAAAAAGCCGTCTTTTGCACCCTTAGATTCTTGCAGCGAAATACTCCGTCACTTTCCAAGGGTCTGTGGTCCGTCCGGCGAACGACCTGTTTTGCAAAGCGTCCGCCTAACTATAATTACATGGATTATCCCACATATTTTTTCACTTGCTCATAAACACCCTGTCCATCCAGTCCATATTTCTCCAGCAGTTTCACAGCCGGACCAGATTCACCAAATACATCCTGAACACCAATTTTCTTAACAGGTGTTGGAGCATTTTCACTAAGTGCGTCGCAAACAGCACTGCCCAGTCCGCCGATCACGGAATGTTCTTCTACTGTTACAACTTTGCCTGTTTTCTTAGCCGCTTCTACTACAAGTTCCACATCAAGCGGTTTGATCGTATGGATATTGACTACCATAGCATCGATTCCATCTGCAGCCAGCTTTTCAGCTGCTTCCAGAGAAGAATTTACACATAATCCGGTGGCGATGATCGTCACATCTTTACCTTCTCTAAGGACTACACCTTTACCCACTTCAAATGTATAATCTTCACGGTCATTGATAACAGGAAGGGCAAGACGTCCAAAACGCAGGTATACAGGTCCATCGATACTGTAAGCTGCTTTTACTGCTGCTCTTGCTTCCACATCATCGGAAGGGTTAATGATCGTCATGCCAGGGATCGTACGCATCAGAGCGATATCTTCGTTACACTGATGGGTCGCACCGTCTTCTCCTACAGAGATTCCTGCATGAGTTGCACCGATTTTTACATTCAGGTGTGGATATCCGATAGAGTTTCTCACCTGCTCAAATGCTCTTCCTGCTGCAAACATAGCGAAAGAACTGGCAAATGGAACTTTACCTGCGGCAGCAAGTCCTGCTGCAACTCCCATCATATTACACTCTGCGATACCACAGTCAATATGACGCTCCGGAAATACTTTTTTAAACATACCTGTCTTGGTGGCAGCTGCCAGATCGGCATCCAGTACTACTAAATCTTCATGCTCTTTGCCAAGTTCTACCAGGGCATTGCCATAACTTTCTCTGGTTGCGATTTTCTTTACTTCTGACATAATGCTTCACCTGCCTTTCCCAGTTCTTCCATTGCAACAGCATACTGCTCATCATTTGGAGCAACTCCATGCCATCCTACCTGGTTTTCCATATAAGATACGCCTTTTCCTTTAACTGTCTTAGCGATGATCGCTGTAGGCATTCCTTTTGTAGCTTTCGCTTCTTTGAATGCTGCGTCGATCTGATCAAAGTCATTTCCATCGATGGTGATCACATGGAAATTAAATGCTTCAAACTTTTTATCGATAGGGTAAGGAGAACAAACCTCCTGAATGCTTCCGTCAATCTGCAGATTGTTGTTATCCACGATCACTACCAGATTATCCAGTTTTCTAAATCCAGCCATCATAGAAGCTTCCCATACCTGGCCTTCCTGTATCTCTCCATCGCCAAGCAGTGTGTACACACGATAATCTTCATTGCCAAGTTTACCTGCAAGTGCCATACCAACTGCTGCGGAGATACCCTGTCCCAGAGAACCACTGGACATGTCCACACCTGGAATGTGTTTCATATCCGGATGTCCCTGAAGGTAAGAACCAATATGACGAAGTGTCTTCAGATCCTCTACCGGGAAAAATCCTTTATTAGCAAGTGTGCTGTAAAGACCTGGTGCTGTATGTCCTTTGGACAAAACAAAACGGTCACGATCTGCCTTCTTAGGTTCCTTTGGATCTACGTTCATCTCTTCAAAATATAAGTATGTAAATATATCAGCTGCTGACAATGATCCACCCGGATGTCCTGCTTTGGCTGAGTGAACGGATGTCACAATACCCTTGCGGACTTCAACTGCTACTTTCTGAAGCTCCAGTTTATTCATTCTGATCTCCTTTCAAAATTACCTCACTCTTTTCTTGTTACATCAAACGGTATCAGTATGCCATAAAATCAATACCGATGCAATATCCCAAAATATTTTTTTACTGTTCCAAATCTATTTTAAATATATTATTCCCCAAAAACAGCTTTATAATCAGCCTGGAATTTGGCAATTCCTGCATCTGTCAATGGATGATGCGTCATCTGCTCGATTACTGAGTATGGTACAGTTGCGATGTCAGCACCAGCCAGTGCACAGTCCGTCACATGGATCGGATTTCTTACGCTTGCAGCGATGATTTCTGTCTCAATACCTGCTACTGCAAAGATGTCTGCGATCTCCTGGATCAGATCTACTCCTCTTACAGAGATGTCATCCAGTCTTCCAAGGAATGGAGATACATAAGTTGCTCCTGCTCTTGCAGCAAGCAGTGCCTGATTTGCAGAGAAGATCAGAGTAACATTTGTCTTGATTCCTTCATTTGTCAGCACCTTGCAGGCTTTCAGGCCTTCCACTGTCATAGGAATCTTAACTACCATGTTTGGATGGATGGCTGCGATCTCACGTCCTTCTTTGATCATGCCTTCAGCGTCTACTGTAGTTGCTTTCACTTCACCACTGATAGGTCCGTCAACGATAGATGCGATTTCTTTGATGACCTCATTGAAATCTCTTCCTTCTTTTGCGATCAAAGATGGGTTTGTAGTAACTCCGCAGATAACTCCCATATCATTTGCTTTCTTAATATCCTCAACCTTGGCAGTATCAATAAAAAATTTCATTTTGTTTCCTCCTGTTTTCCCTGTGGTTTTGGCACTTTTTTGTGCTCCATATTTGATTTTTTTATTTTCTGTTGTGCAGCTTCTTATTATCTGTTGGCTGCCTCATAAGTTCAGTATAACAGGAATCTTTTGGGGGTCAACAGTCCCCATTTCTTATTAGTAAATATTTTTATTAATAATTTCAATTTATTAATAGTTTTATCTAGATTTTACATTCGTTTCTTCTTTGTGTTTTGTGAGAATTCCTTTATATTCAGCATTTATCTCTCATGGTATATTTCACTTTATTATTAATAATTTTTATATTATCGTTTATTTTTTCTTTTTTTATCCGCCGCTGGATAACCGGTACTGCCTCTTATGATAATCTTCGGCTCATATTCTATATGATAGATACTTGTCGGCTCATCGCCCTTGCGGAAGTTCTTCTGAGACTCGATTTTTCTCAGGATAATGTCGCAGGCATCACGCCCCTTTTGCGGCACAAAATGCTCGATCGTGGTAAGACCGATCGTGTGGAATCTTGAGAATAAAGTATTATCACAGCCAACTACCGACATATCTCCCGGAATGCGGTACTGCTTCTCCATCAGTGCATCCATGGCCCCGAACGCCATCATATCATTCAGTGCTGCGATAGCTGTGATCGGCTTGCTTTCCTTCTCCATTTCCTTGATGAGACTGATCGTCAGATCATATCCCATGCGGTATTCGGACTCTATGCTTGGTATGACCGTATCCGCCGCATCCTCTGAAGATCTCACCTGCACCCTTTCAGCCAGCCCATGCTTTCCAAATTCCATCAAAAATCCTTCCACACGTTTCTGTCTCTGGTGCTGGCGGGCTGTGAGCGGCGGCGTGATAAATGCCACATCCTTATGTCCAAGTTCCAGCAAATGACGGGCCATCAGAATCCCCGGCTTATGGTTATTGATAGCTACCGCATCGATCTCAAACTCATCATCCCGATTACTGATAACTACTACCGGAATTTCCTGAGACAGTTCTTCCACCTGTTTTCCAAAGCTGGGATTACATGCGTAAATGATACCTAACGGCTGGACTTCCCGCATCATACGAAGATAGTTTTCTTCTATCTTTAAGTCTCTTTGTGTATTACAGACAAATACACCATATCCATAATCTTTTGCCACAGCCTCAATCCCCTGAAGGAGCATCACATAGTAGGGATTGGTCAAAGTCGGACAAAATACCACCAAAAGCTTACGGACTTTTCCTGACTTACGGATGCGCTGGCCCGGAAGATGATAGCCCAGTTTTTCTGCTGCCGCTGTTACCTGCTGGATGGTTTCCTTGGAGAAGGAAACGTTATATTTTTTATTTAGTACCATGGATACCGTTGCCTGAGATACACCCGCTTCCCGCGCTACGTCCATGGATGTTGGTTTCTTCTTTGCCATAAATGTGCTTTTCCTTTTTTTCTTCAGTATATTGCTTCCAGGGGAGATAAGTCAAGGCAGGAGTGAAGGGCTTCATGTATAAAAAGAGGTTACACAAAACCATTTTCTGATTTGTGTAACCTTTTTCTCAAATACATCATTTACTCAACTATTTTACTCCGCTCAAATTGGATCATGGTCAGTCCTTTTACAGTTCCACCCTGCCCTCCAACGCCCTAAGCAAAGTAACCTCATCAATATATTCCAGATCGCCGCCCACAGGCACGCCGCTGGCGATACGACTGACTTTGATCCCTGTCGGCTTGATGAGTTTGCTGATATACATCGCTGTCGTCTCGCCCTCCAGGCTTGAATTAGTAGCTATGATCACTTCGTCCACATCTTCCTGCAGACGGTGCATCAGCTCCTTCAGGCGGATATCATTGGGTCCTATGCCAAGCATCGGTGAGATCGCACCGTGGAGCACATGGTATACACCTTCGAACTTTCCTGTCTTTTCATAAGCTGCCAGATCTCTGGTGTTCTCGACTACCATGATCTGCTTATGATTTCTCTTTGCATTTGCACAGATCGGGCATAGTTCCTGATCCGTGAGTGTAAAACATTCCTTACAGTATCTGACATTTTCTTTGGCGCCGGTCATGGCGTTTGACAATTGTTCCACCTGCTCTTTGGGCATGTTGATAATATGAAAAGCCAGACGCTGTGCTGACTTGGCACCAATCCCCGGCAGCCGGGACAACTGCTCAATCAGCTTACTTATATGACTGCTGTAATAATCCATATTAGAATGGGAATCCTCCGCCCATTCCACCGGTCAGTTTTGACATCACAGCCTGTGACTCTGATTCCATCTTGCGAAGTGCTTCATTTGCTGCTGCCATGATCAGGTCTTCGAGCATCTCGATATCGTCAGGATCAACCACTTCTTCAGACAGTTTTACCTTTGTGATCTCTTTCTTGCCCGTAACTGTAACCTCTACTGCTCCGCCGCCTGCTGTTGCTGTAAATTCTTTCTCTTCCAATGCCTTCTGGTTCTCTTCCATCTGTTTTTGCATCTTCTGAGCCTGTTTCATAAGATTATTCATGTTTCCAGGCATTCCCATTCCGCCTGAAAATCCACCTCTTTTTGCCACTGTTACATCCTCCTGCTCTTGTCATTCTTTTTGTCATTTCAAGTCATTCTCTTGGTATTCTTTGTGTTGTTCTTTTTTTGCTTTTTATATTACTCTTCTTCCGGTTCATCCTCGATGATCACATCCATATGAACCGCCTGCTTTAATATATCATCAACAGAGATATCTGCCAACTCCTGATGTTTATTTTCTTTCTTCAAAAGCATCTCCACTTCAACACTCTTGCCTATCTGATGGGCGATCAGTTTTTCCAAAAGTTCTTTTTTCTCCGGATCTTCGATGCACTTTTGTGCCAGATCATTGGAAAATTCCACAAAGAGTTTATTCTCTCCTGTGCTGCCATTATATTTGACGGTGGAAGTACTTAGAAATGTCTTGAACAACCCCTCCGTCTTCGCCACGATATTATTCCAGCTGCTTTTTATCTTCTGCAGATCTTCCGGCGCCGCTTTCTCAGGCTTTTTAACCTCAGCCTCAGGCTGGGCTTCCAAAGTTCCTGCCAAATGTGATCCAGCTGCAGACGCACCCTGAGGCAGTGCTGCCATAGGAATCCCATTTTCCATCTTATCCTCAAGCACACGGATCCGGTCGAGTACAGAATCCAGATTCGTTTCCATGGATGGTTTACATAACTTTATCAACGCTATCTCCACCATCACTCGCTTCTGTGTCGCATATCGAAGCTGACTGGACAGTTCTGAAAATACACGGATGTATCGCATCAAAGTATCTGTCTCGATCATCTGGCCTTCTTCTTCAAGTGCCTTCAGATTCTCAGATGATACGTCGATCACATCTTCTGCATCATCTGAAGTCTTCACAAGAAGCAGATTACGCATATACCAGGTAAAATCAGCCACAAACTGGCCCATCTCTTTACCATTTGTAAGAAGATCCTCCAGAATATGGATACACGCTGCGACATCTCCGGCAAGTACTTTTCGGAGCATCCTGCTGAACACTTCCATGTCTACCGTACCAAGAACTTCCAGTACCCTGTCATAAGTAAGCTCCTGCCCCAGATAAAAAGCGATACACTGATCCAGCAGACTCAGTGCATCACGCATGGAACCGTCACCTGCTTTGGCCACGTATCGCAGTGCTCTTTCTTCTGCAGATACACCCTCTTTTTCCATCAGCTCCGACAGGCGATCTGATATCGTCTCGATTGAAATACGATGAAAATCATACTTCTGGCATCGGGAAAGGATCGTCACAGGTATCTTATGTGACTCTGTAGTTGCCAAAATGAAGATAACATAAGACGGAGGTTCCTCAAGTGTCTTCAGGAGCGCATTGAACGCTCCTGTTGACAGCATATGAACCTCGTCTATGATATAAACTTTATATTTTCCCTGAGTCGGACGATAGGCCACCTCTTCACGGATCTCACGGATATTGTCAACACCGTTATTCGATGCTGCATCTATCTCGATCACATTCATGGAAGTTCCTGTCTGGATGGCTCTGCAGGTTTCACACTCATTGCAGGGGCTTCCATCCACAGGATGTTCGCAGTTGACTGCACGGGCAAGTATCTTTGCCACGGTAGTCTTTCCTGTTCCACGGGTACCGCAGAACAAAAATGCATGTCCTATCCGATCCGCCTGGATCTGATTTTTTAATGTTGTTACGATATGTTCCTGTCCTTTTACATCATCAAATGTGTCCGGACGAAACTTACGATATAGAGCAGTATAGCTCATGGAATCTCTCCTTTATGCCAGTATTAATCTCCAAAGCTGATTCCGATTCTCTTGGCATCTTTTACTTCCTGTGCATCCGGTGTTACCACCTTTAATTTTCCTGCACATTCTTCCAGCGGAACTTTCTTGGTTTTTCCGTTAACGATGCCGACCATATATCCATAATCATTATCCAGAATCAGTTTAGCTGCTACAGATCCCAGACGGGTGGAAAGAACACGGTCATACGGACATGGGCTTCCGCCACGCTGTGTATGTCCCGGTACTGTCACACGGATCTCCATACCTGTGCGCTCTTCGATTTCTTTTGAAATCTTGTATGAAATGGAAGGATATTGTTTTGCATATTCTTCCTGTTTTTTCTTCAGTTCTTTCTTTGGAAGCTGTGCATCTTCTTTGGAAACTGCACCTTCTGCAACAGCAAGGATCGTAAATCCGCTTCCTCTTTGTCTTCTGCGTTCGATAGCTTCCACAACCTTATCCAGATCATATGGGATCTCAGGGATCAGGATAACGTCAGCTCCACTTGCGATACCAGCATACAAAGTCAGCCAGCCAACTTTATGTCCCATAACTTCAACAATAAATACTCGGTTATGAGAAGATGCTGTAGTATGGATGCAGTCGATCGCATCTGTTGCGATATTAACTGCACTGTAAAATCCAAATGTCATATCAGTTCCCCAGATATCATTATCGATCGTCTTTGGAAGATGTATAATATTAAGCCCTTCTTCACGGAGAAGATTTGCTGTCTTTTGTGTTCCATTTCCTCCGAGGATAACGAGACAGTCAAGACGCAGCTTATAATAATTCTGTTTCATAGCTTCTACTTTATCGAGTCCTTTATCATCCGGCACTCTCATAAGTTTGAACGGCTGACGGGACGTTCCGAGAATAGTACCGCCTCTGGTCAGGATACCGGAGAAGTCCTTAGAAGTAAGCATCCGATAGTCCCCATAAATCAACCCTTTATATCCATTCATGAATCCATAAACTTCAAGTTCGTCAACGTTGTGAGCTAAACCCTTTACTACGCCACGCATAGTCGCATTCAGTGCCTGACAATCTCCGCCACTAGTCAATAATCCAATCCTTTTCATTTTCTTCACGTCCTATCTTTTTTATTTTATTTCATTTTTCGATACTGTTTTATTATAGCTTATTTTCCCATGTCTCACAAGTAAAAAGATTTAGCTGCCGCTTGTCCTTTTCTTCTTCCCACGTTATACTGTAACATATACCATATTTGTGCACACTGGCAGTGTGCTCATAGACGACTTATATATCAAAGGAGATTTATCATGACGCATCAATCATTTTCTCAAAGTAAACTGCTTCTGAATGCTCGTGACTTTGAGGCCACGCACACTGAGCCAACCATGGAGCGTCCTCATTTTCATCTCACTCCTCCTGTGGGGTGGATGAACGATCCCAATGGATTTTCCATTTATAAAGGAGAGTATCACCTTTTTTTCCAATATTATCCCTACGAAACCAAATGGGGACCTATGCACTGGGGACACGCTTCTACTCAGGATCTGATCACCTGGAAGTATCTTCCCTGTGCTCTTGCACCTGATCAGAAATATGACAGTGAAGGCTGTTTTTCCGGAAGTGCAATAGAATATCAGGATCAGCAGCTTCTTTTATATACCGGTGTTTCAAAAGCTCCTGATCAGGATGTCACATTTCAGACTCAGTGTATCGCTGTTGGGGATGGTATCGATTATCAAAAGTCTGATTCCAACCCGGTGATCGCCGGAGATCTTCTCCCTGCCGGAAGCAGCCTGATTGATTTTCGTGACCCTAAGATCTGGAAGGATGGAGATCCGTATTATGCCGTTGTTGGTAGCCGTCATGCTGATGGAAGCGGTCAGATTGCACTTTTTTCTTCTGCTGACTGCCGTTCCTGGGATTTTGTAAGCATTCTTGCCCGCTGCGAGAATGAATACGGAAGAATGTGGGAATGTCCTGACTTCTTTTCTCTCGATGGCAAAGACGTTCTTCTGACCTCTCCTCAGGATATGATCGCTGAAAAATACAAGTTCCATAGTGGAAATGGCACTCTTGCCCTTATCGGAAATCTTGACCGTTCTCTCATGCAGCTCGTCCGTGAAAATGCAGAAGCGATCGATTACGGTCATGATTTTTATGCCCCACAGACTCTTCTGTCCGAGGACGGGCGACGGATCATGATCGGGTGGCTTCAAAACTGGGACTGCTGCCTTACACCTGTAGAATCCTCCTGGTCCGGCATGATGTCCATCCCAAGAGAAATCCACATAAAGGACGGTAAATTAATCCAGAACCCTGTTCGGGAAATTGAAAATTATTATAAAGCGACAGAATTTAACACCTTCACTCTCAAGGCAGATTCTCCCGTCAACTTTTTCTCTGCAGGACGCTGTATAGACCTTACGCTTGAAATCAATACTTCTGACTGCGGCGAATTCACCCTCCTGCTCGCCAAAAATGATCGTTTCAGCACCAGAGTTTCTTATGACACTGCACAAAATGTTCTGACCTTCGACCGCAGCGAAAGCGGCCTGATCCGGGACTGTGCCATGACAAGACAGCTTCAGCCTTCCGATCACGATGGTGTCCTGAAACTGCGTGTACTTATGGATCTCTACAGCATTGAAGTCTTTGTAAATGATGGCGAACAGGCACTTACTTCCCTGATTTTTACTCCGCTTGAAGCGGAAGATATTCAATTATCACTTACCCAGGGCTCTGCCCCGGTTATCGTTACTCTTCATTCCATGACGAAGTAATACCTACGTGAAACACAGCTATATTCAGCTTTTTTCAATGATATTCACACTTTTTTGATCGATATTCACGTTGACAAATCTTATCATACAAGTTATACTGAAATCTGCGCAGCCGGGGAGTTAGCGGTGCCCTGTACCTGCAATCCGCTACAGCAGGGGTGATACCAATCTGAGGGCTTCTTCTTGCAGAGCTGCCTTTTATAAGTGGCGTTGACGTTTGGGTCTTACGCAACAGGAATCTACGAACCGTGTCAGGTCAGGAATGAAGCAGCACTAAGTAGAACCTCTTGTGTGACGTGAGGCAACCCAGGCCGAGTTAACTGTAAGAGTAACGTCTGTGAGGGAAGTTCGAGGTGCGGTGCGCATTAAAAATGCAAAAAAAACAACCTTCAGAATAAATAAAGCACCAAACAAATATAAATGAGTAACCAACCATCCATTTACATTTGTTCGGTGCTTTTTTTGCTCCCACCAGCCAACAAACAGCCCGGGATCATGCCATCCCTTCCCGCAAAATCCCGGGTATCCTTCCTCCACTCTTAATTTGCCGCCTCATCCATAATCTTCCGAAGCACATCCTTCTCACTCAAAACAGCAGCATAAAGCGCATCCAGATCACTAAAATCTTTACTTCTAAGTGGCTCAACGATACCACATATAGCGTTAAAAAGCGGTGTAAGTCCAAGATTTCCAGCCACACCTTTCAGTGTATGTGCATAATCAAATGCTTCTGAATATTTTCCCTCTTTCAGCGCTGTTCCGAGGCCCTCAAAAGAAGGATCCTCCTCCATAAATGACTGAAGACAGTCACTATAAAATTCTTCGTCGTCCACAAAACGTTCCATTACTTCTGGGTAACTGTTCAGAACCCCCTTGGGGAACTAATTAATTTTTGTACAAAACAGAGAATTTTTAAAACCTGTTTTGCGATATTATTTCGGTAATTGGTGG
>SAAH01000005.1 GCA_009929525.1 Clostridia bacterium
CTCATAAGCATGGAATAAATGCTTTTACAGCAATCAGAGAAGCCCTTTTAGGGAATTCCGATATCATCTTTAACTAATGGAGTTCTGAACAGTTACGATCTTGATTAGTTTGTTGAGTGTTTGTTCTTTGATGTTTTCACTTATTTTGTTTTGTTTGATTTGCGAGTGACTATACCAAGCTATGGTACAACACCAAACACACGATCAGTAAATCTCATGACAGATACGGTTATTGGAGATATGCCTATTTGTATATTGTTCCACGAGGCATATAGGCAAAAAAGATATTTACATTCCTCACAACATCCTTTTTCTCACTGGAAAGCAGATGATTTTGTTAAAATTTCTTTTACTTTTGGCACCTGTGAATTTTCTCTTTTCCTCTGCCTCGTAATATAAAAAATGCGAGGCATCTTATGTATTTATTTTCGTATTGCCCTTTGTCCTCATTATAATGTGCAATTATCTGTTTGAAGTAAGCTTATTATCCTCCCATCGAGGCAATTATTTGCGTTTTTTTCAATATGCCTCCATCCCTCCCAACGAACAGCCAGGGATTTTGCAGGAGGTGGTTTTTCAAACAATTTGAGAGCGTTTAGCGGATCTTATGAAATCCACACCTTAGCAAGCACTTAGTGAAGAGCCACTGGCGATGAACTTAGTGCGGTTAGGTGTTAGTTCAGAAGTTCGCTGCTCTCGTTTGAAAAACCACCTCCTGCAAAATCCCTGGCGTCCCCATGAAAGCCAACCGAAAACCAACCAAAAGTCACCCAAAAACAAAACATAAAAAGAGCCCCACCTCACAACTCAAAAAGTCATGAAGCAAAGCTCTCTATATTATCTCAAATATTCAGTTCATCCAATCTTAAACCGGATAAGCTCCATTTGTGCTGTCAGCAACAGTAGGATCTACTTTTGTCTTCTGTGCTTCTCTGTACTTAAAGAAGTCAGTAGCAACCTGTGGGAACAGAGCGTAAGACAATACATCCTCTTCCTGCTCAGACCACTGTGCCATCTCTCCTCTTAAAGTATCCAGCTCGTCAGGGATCAGATCTGCAGGACGGCATGTGATTGGCTCTTTATCACCGATACATTTTTTCTGTACTTCCGCATTGAACGGTTTTACAGTTGCGCCATATTCACCAGACAGAACTGCCTTAGTCTCTTTTGTAACCATCTTGTATCTCTCACCCATGATAACGTTAAATACAGCCTGTGTACCAACGATCTGAGATGAAGGAGTAACCAGAGGCGGCTCACCAAGATCCTGTCTAACACGCGGAACTTCTTCCAGAACATCGTAGAACTTATCTTCTGCATGCTGTTCTGCCAGCTGAGATGTCAGGTTGGAAAGCATTCCACCTGGTACCTGATACAGAAGAGTTTTGATGTTAACGCCAAGGTTCTTAGGATTCAGCAGTCCGCTGTCAAGAGCCTCGTCACGGATCGGACGGAAGTAATCAGCGATCTCAGCCAGAAGTGCCTGGTCAAATCCTGTATCATATGGTGTTCCTTTGAAAGTCTCTACCATAACTTCTGTTGCAGGCTGGGATGTTCCCAGAGCAAATGGCGACATAGCAGTATCAATCACATCAACACCTGCTTCTATAGCTTTCATGTAAGTCATAGATGCAACACCAGAAGTATAATGAGTATGCAGCTGGATCGGGATCTTAACAGTCTCTTTCAGAGCTGTTACCAGTTCTGTTGCTTTGTAAGGAAGCAGCAGACCAGCCATATCTTTGATACAGATAGAATCTGCACCCATATCTTCGATCTGTTTTGCGATATTTGTCCAGTATTCCATAGTATACGCATCACCCAAAGTGTAAGACAGTGCAACCTGTGCATGTCCCTGCTCTTTGTTGGATGCTTTTACTGCTGTCTCCAGGTTTCTAAGGTCATTCAGACAGTCAAAGATACGGATGATATCAATACCGTTTGCGATGGATTTCTGAACAAAATATTCTACAACATCATCTGCATATGGACGATATCCAAGGATATTCTGTCCACGGAACAGCATCTGAAGTTTAGTATTTTTGAATCCTGCACGGAACTTACGAAGTCTTTCCCATGGATCCTCTTTTAAGAAACGAAGGGAAGCATCGAATGTTGCTCCGCCCCAGCACTCTACGGAATGATAACCGACTTTATCCATCTTATCTACGATTGGCATCATCTGGTCTGTTGTCATTCTTGTAGCGATCAGTGACTGATGAGCATCACGCAGAATTGTTTCAGTAATTTTAATTGGCTTTTTAGCAATTTCTGACATAGTCTTATTCCTTTCTCTTTTTATATGGTTTTCCGGTGATTATACACCGAATACAGCCATGAATGTACCAGCTGCTACTGCAGTACCGATAACACCGGCTACGTTTGGTCCCATTGCATGCATCAGAAGGAAGTTTGTAGGATCTGCTTCAGCTCCTACTTTCTGAGACACACGGGCTGCCATAGGAACGGCAGATACACCTGCTGAACCGATCAGCGGGTTGATCTTTCCGCCAGTCATCTTACTCATGATCTTACCGAAGATGATACCTGCTGCTGTTCCGATAGCAAATGCTACAAGACCAAGAGCTACGATTTTCAGAGTATCCATATTCAGGAAAGCCTCTGCACTTGTAGATGCACCAACTGAAGTTCCCAGAAGGATAACTACGATATACATAAGTGCGTTGGAAGCTGTCTCTGTCAGCTGTTTAACAACGCCGCACTCTCTGAACAGGTTACCTAACATCAGCATACCAACCAGTGGAGCTGTTGTAGGAAGAATCATACATACTACGATCGTGATCACGATCGGGAATAAGATTTTCTCAAGTTTGGATACAGGACGAAGCTGCTCCATCTTGATCTTTCTTTCCTTTTCAGTTGTCAGAAGTTTCATGATAGGCGGCTGAATGATTGGAACCAGTGACATATACGAATATGCTGCCACTGCGATAGGTCCCATCAGGGTCGTCTGTCCAAGTTTACCTGCAAGGAAGATGGAAGTAGGGCCATCAGCTCCTCCGATGATGGAGATTGCTGCTGCTGCCTTTCCATTGAATCCCATGATGATTGCAAGGAAATATGCACTATAGATACCCATCTGTGCTGCTGCACCCAAGATAAAACTCTTTGGATTAGCGATCAGCGGACCAAAGTCTGTCATTGCGCCGACACCCATGAAGATCAGTGATGGCAGGATACTCCATTCATCCAGAATAAAGAAGTAATGAAGAAGTCCGCCAGCATGTTCAATGCCCTGGGCATCCACAAAAGGTTCTGCCATGATATCTGGATAAATGTTTACCAAAAGCATACCAAATGCGATCGGCACCAGAAGAAGTGGCTCAAATCCTTTTCTAATTGCCAGATAAAGGAATACACAGGCAACCAGAATCATCACGTAGTTTCCCCACTGAAGATTCATGAATGCTGTCTGATTCCATAAATTTGACAATGTATTCATTATACTCATGTTAATACCTCCCGTTGTTTATTTCAGCATATATTAGCTGTCTGGGAATTTACATTGTCTGCAAATTCACGATTAGTTTAAAGATGCCAGAGAATCTCCAGATTCGATTGCATCACCAACAGCTACATCAATGCTTGCAACGGTACCGTCCTGAGGAGCAACAACTGGGATTTCCATCTTCATTGCTTCCAGAATAATGATCGTATCACCAGTTTTAACTGCCTGGCCTACGCTTGCTTCTACTTTGAATACTTTTCCTGGTACGGAAGCTGTAACTGCTACTGAACCAGCAGCTGCTGCAGGTGCTGCTGCCTTTGGTGCTGGTGCTGCTGCAGGTGCTGCCTTAGGAGCTGCTGCTACAGGTGCTCCGCTTGTCTGTCCCTCTTCAACTGTTACATTGTATACATTGCCATTTACAGTAATTGTATAAGTTTTCATGTAATAATCCTCCTATGCTTTTAGGCTCTCTGCCATTTAGTTCTATTTACTTTTTTGATAGAACGAACCACGAAACTGTCTGTGGATGTGTTCTCAGATGCTGCGATCGCTGCTGAAATAACTGCAACCAATTCAAGGTCATCCGTCAGGTCTTCTTCTGCCGCTGCCTGTCCAGGTGCGATTGCTGCCGGTGCTGCCTTTACTGCAGGTGCTGCTGCCGGTGCTGCCTTTGGTGCTCCGATCTTATTAACAAACTTGAACAAAGAAATTACGAAAATAAGGAATATAAGAACAACGAATACGGTACCAACACCCATAACAGTATTGATTCCTGCGCCCTTCATATTGCCGCCAAATGTTTCTGCCTCTGACAGTGTCAGATAAGAAGGAACCATCTGATCATAATCTGCATCGTAATTAAATGTTAAAATAATCTCACCGGATTTGTTTGAAAATGTAGCTGGTACTGTTACAGTTACCGTGTATTCTTCATCATCAACAACTGTTTTTGCATCGCCGGCTTTTTCAAATTTTCCAAAATCCTTAAGCTGCTCTTTCCACTCGGCTACTGCCTGTCTTGTAAAAGCATCACGGCTTTCTGCCATTCCATCAAGAGTAGCATCATCGAAGCTTGCCAGAGATTCTATAGAAGTTGTTGCAACTTCTGCACAATTCGCTACCATATCTTTCGTAATGACCTCATAGGCAGCGGATGCTTCTTTTGCACCACATAGGCCTATAAGCACAAAGCTCATAAGGCACAGAATGATTTTCTTTGTACGCTTCATATACTCACCTCATTAAACTGTTCCATGCTTTTTGCTTGGACGGTCCTCTCTCTTTGTATATAACATTTCGAAAGCACCGATCACATATTTTCTAGTATCCTCAGCTTCGATGATAGTATCCACATATCCTCTTCTTGCTGCGGACAGTACGCTTGACTGTAATGTTGCGTATTCTGCTGCTTTTTCATTGATCGTAGCTGCATCTGAATCAGCGTACATGATCTTTGCTGCCAGTTTTGCATCCATCATTCCAACTTCAGCAGTAGGCCAAGCATAAACCATATCTGCGCCGATAGACTTGCTGTTCATAGCAAGATATGCGCTTCCGTAAGCTGCACCAACGATCACATTAACCTTCGGTACTGTTGCATTTGCAAATGCATAAGTAAGTTCTGCAGTTGCTTTTGCGATATTAGCTTCTGAACATTTTGTAGCTTTAAAGCCTGTTACATTTGTCAGTGTCAGAACAGGAATATTGAATGCATCACAGAAATCAACGAATTCTGCTGCTTTTCTTGCTCCTCTTGCCGATAAAACAGTCTCCATGCTCTCTGCCAGATTTCCTTCTGCATCATAGATCTCACTTCTGTTTGCTACAGCGCCAACAGTTGTTCCATTCAATTTGATGAATCCGCAAACCATATCTTTTGCATAATCTGCTTTAACTTCAAAGAATACATTGTTATCGCTGATCTGAGACAGAGCGATAGAAGTATCTCCTGCACAGTTGCCCAGATCTTTGCATACACGGTTCAGATCATCTGTACATTCTTCGTAAGACATATCATCTTCGTTGTTTGCAGGAAGAAGGTTAACCAGTGCGCGAATGTTTGCCAGCACATCTGCTTCACTTCCTCTGTAATCTACAAGTCCTGCTTCTTTTCCCTGATACTCAGCTGATGAAGTATCACATTTGGAAATTTCATTTCCTGCGATCGCATTTGGAGAATTGACAAATAATTTTCCTTTTTTGTCTTCCATTAAAGTGAAGTCTGTAAGTGCAGGAACCAGTGCCATTCCGCCGCCACATGTTCCGAAGATACCTGTAATCTGTGGAATCACTCCGCTTGCCTTTGTCTGCTGCATGTAGATCTCACCGAAAGCATTCAGTGCATCTGTAGCTTCCTGCAGACGTAAACCTGCACAATCTACTAAACCGATGACAGGAGCTCCTGTCTTCATTGCAAAATCATATAATCTTGCTATTTTCTTTGCATGCATCTCTCCGATTGTTCCATTCATCACAGATGCGTCCTGGCTGTAGACATATACCAGGTTGCCGTCGATCACACCGTATCCGGTGATAACACCATCTGCGGGTGTCTCTTTTGCAGATAAGTTGAAATCTGTACTTCTTGCAGTTACCTGTCCACCGATCTCAACAAAACTGTTTGCATCAAGTAAAGAGGCTATTCTTGTACTTGCTGCGCTTTGTGCTGTATTGCTCATTCTTCAGCCCTCCATTTTCTATTATAAAAATTAAAGTGAAAACAAATTTCAGCCGATTATAATTCTACTATTATTCCGTTTTTTTTTCAATAGGTTTTGACAAAAAAATGACAATAAACCTAATAAAGGTATATATATTTCGGAATTCCATTTTCGTAGATAACCGGTGTTTCTCCCTGAACGAGCGGTCTAAGATACTCCATCATCTCTTCTGTCACATCATTTCCCGCCTGATTGATAAAGCTTTCAGGGACTTTCTTTTCTTTATTCGATACTTCACTGACCGGAATCGCTGTAAAATGCACCTGATAAGGCTCATTACAGGTTCTTTCCACCGCTGCCATAAGCCCGCTGTTTCCTTCCAGCGCATACTGACATGCTGTCATTCCCAGCATCTTCGACTCATGGATATCTACTGCACTCGCCACATGAGAAGCGCATCTTTGCATCAGATTCAGTTCGATAGAACGCACCTTGCAGCCAATCTCACGCCGTACTGCATCCTCCAAAACCCTGGCGCTTCCAGCAATATAGCTATGTCCAAAATTATCCACAGCCTTACTTTGCACCTGTTCTGAGATATAGATGCCGTCTTTATCTTTGATCCCCTCGCTGATTGCCACCAGCACACTGTCATATTGCTCCAGCTCATGCTTGACATCTGCAAGAAAAGACTCCACAGAAAATGCCGGCTCACAAAGATAGATAAGATTCGGTCCATGTCCGCCGTTATTTCTTGAAAGTGCAGAAGCTGCTGTAAGCCATCCTGCATTTCTTCCCATGACTTCCACGATAGTGACCGCCTTCGTATCATATACATGACAGTCTCTTTCAAGTTCTGCGAAGGTTGTTCCGATGTACTTTGCAGCAGAACCGAATCCCGGACAGTGGTCCGTTCCCACAAGATCATTATCAATAGTCTTCGGCGCACCCATCACTTTGATATCATTGATATCGTGATCTTTGCAGTAGGCAGACAATTTATCCACGGTATCCATGGAATCATTGCCGCCGGCATAGATAAAATACGCGATCTCATGTTTTCTGAATATGCGGATGATCTCCTCGTACTGACTGGAATCCTCCTCGATATTATTCAGTTTAAACCGGCAGGAACCGAGTGCTGCCGCCGGCGTCTGACACAAAAGATCCAGATCACCTGTACCGGATATCTTTTCCTTCAAGTCAACGAATCTCTCTTCAAGCACTCCCTTAATACCATTTACTGCTCCCCAGATACCATCAACTTTTCTGGAGGTCAGTGCTGCGGTGATCACACCTGCTACGGTTGCATTGATAGCTGCTGTAGGTCCTCCAGACTGAGCCACTAAAAGATTTTTCATTCCATCCCTCCTGATTTTATTTCCTCGTTTGCATAAAGAAGGGGATGCTGTTTGCGACGCTGCAACATCCCCTTACTTATATGATCATGCCTTAAGCACTTATTTTTTCAAACTGGCTATTATATAGATTAGCATAAAATCCGTTCATTGCCAAGAGTTCTTCGTGATTTCCCTGTTCAATAATATCTCCATCTTTCATAACCAGGATCAGATCTGCATCTCTGATCGTAGATAATCGATGGGCTATAACGAAACTTGTTCTGCCTTTCATCAGGTTATCCATAGCCTTTTGTATCCTTACTTCTGTTCGTGTATCTACTGATGAAGTCGCCTCATCAAGGATCAGCAGTCTGTTATCTGCCAGAATTGCCCTCGCTATGGTAAGAAGCTGTTTTTGTCCCTGAGACACGTTGTTCGTCTCTTCATTCAACACTGTCTGGTATCCTTCCGGAAGTGTCTTGATAAAATGATGGGCATGGGCTGCCTTCGCTGCTTCTATTACTTCTTCATCTGTAGCATCCAGTCTTCCATATCTGATATTTTCCATGATCGTTCCATGGAAAAGCCAGGTATCCTGCAGCACCATTCCAAAGCACTCTCTGAGCTCACTTCTGTTAAAGTCTCTGATATCGTGCCCATCCACATGGATGCTGCCGCTGTTCACATCATAAAAACGCATCAGCAATTTTACCATCGTCGTCTTACCGGCACCTGTCGGTCCCACGATCGCAATCTTTTGTCCCGGCTCTACCTTAGAAGAAAAATCTTTGATAACGATCTGCTCCGGCTGATAACCAAAGCTTACATGGTCAAACTCGACTCTTCCCTGGATCTGATCATCCAGCTTAACAGGATCCTTTGCAAACTGGTCTTCCTCTTCTTCTCCAAGAAATTCAAAGACACGCTCTGATGCCGCTGCTGCTGACTGCATCATATTGGTAACCTGGGCAATCTGCTGGACCGGCTGGGTAAAGTTACGGATATACTGGAAAAATGACTGGATATCTCCCACTTCGATTGCACCCTTGATCGTCATAAAACCTCCTAAAAGTGCAACCATAACATAACCGATATTTCCTACAAACTGCATGACAGGCATCATCATTCCGGAAAAGAACTGGGATTTCCATGCTGAATCGTATAATTTTCGATTTGTCTTCTCAAATTCTTCGATTACCGATTTTTCTTTATTGAATGCCTTTACAATATTCTGTCCGGCATACACTTCTTCCACCTGACCATTTACATCTCCCAGATACTGCTGCTGCTGACGAAAATACTTCTGTGAATGTTTCATCACGGTACCTATGATCATCATCGATATCGGAAGAATCAATAAGGCACAAAGTGTCATCCAGACATTGATACTGAGCATCATGATAAATACTCCGATCAAAGTCGTCACTGATGTGATCAGCTGGGTAAAACTCTGATTGATCCCCTGCTGAAGGGTATCTACATCATTGGTTATTCTTGAGAGGACTTCTCCATAGGTTCTGCTCTCATAATATTTCATTGGCAGGCGGTTCATTTTTTTTGAAATATCTTTTCTCAGAGAATAGCTGACATCATTGGATATCCCTGTCATGATGATACCCTGCAAAAATGAAAATGCTGCACTGAACACATATAATCCCAAGGTCCAGAGAAGGATCGTTCCTATTTTGCCAAAATCAATACCGCCGCTTCCTCCAACTTTCGCTACCAATCCATTAAATAATTCTGTTGTTGCTCTTCCGAGAATCTTTGGCCCTACAATATTAAATACAGTTCCTGCTATGGCAAATATCATCATAATCGCTATCCGTACTCTGTATCTTTTCATATAACCTAATAACTGCCGGATTGCTTTTGAAAAGTCTTTCGCCTTTTCGCCGCCCATCCTTCCATGCCCCATCGGTCCTCTGGGAGATCGTCTGTTTGTCGTATCACTCATTTTCAAGCTCCTCCTTGGACAACCGTGAACGTGCGATCTGCTGATACACATCACAGGATTTTAGTAATTCTTTATGCGTTCCCATCCCGGCTACACGGCCTTCATCCAAAACAAGGATCTTATCTGCATGGATTATGGTACTGATTCTTTGAGCCACGATCAAGGTTGTCGCATCCTCTGTTTCTTCTTTAAGAGCTTTTCTCAGTGCCACATCAGTCTGATAATCAAGTGCAGAAAAACTGTCATCAAAGATATAGATCTCTGGTTTTTTAGCTATCGCCCTTGCTATCGAAAGTCTCTGCTTTTGTCCGCCTGATACATTACTTCCGCCTTGAGCGATCGGACTTTCAAGACCTTCTTTTTTCTGACTGATAAATTCTGTCGCCTGAGCGATCCTCGAAGCCTGCTCGATTTCTTCTACGCTTGCCGCTTCACGCCCGTAACGCAGATTGGAATCAATCGTGCCGGAAAATAAAACGCCCTTTTGAGGAACATATCCGATTCTGTTTCGAAGATCCTTCAGGCTCATCTGCCGTATATCTGTTCCGTCAACTGTGATTTTTCCATGTGTCACATCAAAAAATCTGGGGATCAAGTTTACCAATGTACTTTTTCCGCTTCCTGTACTTCCGATAAATGCCACGGTCTCACCCATTTTCGCTGAGAAGCTGATATCTGTCAGCACCTCTTCCTCGGCTCCCGGATATGCAAACGATACATTTTCAAATACTATGCTTCCCTTCTCATCTGACGAAACTTCTTTTGGATGTTTCGGATCTGTTATACTCACTGGAGTATCCAGTACTTCTACGATACGGTTTGCTGCCACACTTGCACGGGGAAGCATGATGGAAATCATTGTGATCATCAGGAACGACATAATGATCTGCATTGCATACTGTATGAAGGCCATCATATCACCAACCTGCATATTACCTGCATCGATACTATAAGCTCCGCTGTAGACAATAAGTACGCTGATCCCATTCATGATGAGCATCATGATCGGCATCATAAAAGTCATTGTTCTATTGACAAAGAGGTTTGTTTTGGTAAGTTTGGCATTAGCCTCTTCAAAACGTTCCTCTTCCTTCTTTTCACGGCTGAATGCGCGAATGACCGGAATACCTGTTAAAATCTCTCTGCTCACCAGATTCAATTGATCGATCAGCTTTTGAAGCATTTTGAACTTCGGCATAGCAACTGAAAATAAAACAATCATAATACCAAGGATCAATGCAACTGCGATTCCAAGGATCCAGGTCATGGAGGACTCTGTTTTCAGTACCTTCAACACACCGCCGACACCGAGGATCGGTGCATACAAAACAATCCTGAACATCATGGTAAATACCATCTGGACCTGTTGAATATCATTTGTACTTCTGGTGATCAGCGATGAAGTTGAAAATTTGTTCATTTCATTACTTGAAAATGATACTACTTTGCTATACACATCATTTCTCAGATCATGCCCCAGCTTGGCTGCTACCCGGCAGGAAAAGAAGGTGACTAATATGGAGGCTGCCATGATCAGTGCTGCAAGAAGCAGCATCTTTAGACCTGCCATCAGGACATAACTCATCTGAAGCTGATCCATGTCCTCTCCCATTGCCTGATATTCCCCTTTTATATAAGTTATCGCTCCCTGCGTTACAATAGACTCCGGCATCTCATCCAACTGGGTGAGCATCTCTCCCAGCATCTGTTCTCTTTGCTCCTCAGGCATCTGTCCCACCACCTGAAGTACATCTGCATCGTCCGGAAGCTGCATCATGGTCCGCATTTGGTCCGCTGCTTCCCCTTCTTTCAGGCCGCTTACTGCAAGCATTGGCTTAGCAAATATTCCATTGAGTTCTTCTCTTTCTTCTTTTTCCAGATGTCCGTGGGTATATATCCCACTTTCCAGAGTAAAACTATTCTTAACCTGCTCCTGTTCTTTCTCACTCATAAATAAAAATAATCGATCCATCGATTCTTCCCGGATTTTATCCGGCACACTGTCTGGTATTCCGCCCTGCTGTACTCCCACATTAATAATGTCTGAAGTATACGATGGCAGCGCCAGATCACAATATGCCTGCCCAAACAACAGTGCCAGAATCAGAACCACGTATCGGTAAGAACCCTTTAGTTTCTGAAACATTCTTAACATTCTTGATTTTCCTCTCCTTCACAATGACACCACGATACATCCTCTCCTGAAATCCGATTCAGATTTGAATATATCTGTCTCAGCATTCTCTTCATAAGGCAAATCTCTGCCTCTGACAGTCCTTCCAGCATCGTTTTCTCATTTTGTGTCATGATTTCTTTTGATTCTCTTATTGTCTCTCTTCCACGCTCAGTCAGATATACGCGAATCACTCTTTGATCTCGCTCATCTGCAGCCCTGCGGAGCATTCCATTTTTTTCCATTCGTTTCAGAGAAACAGTCGCCGTAGATGGCTTAATATTTAACTTTTTACAGATTTCGCTCTGCGTGATCCCTTCGTTTTCACTTACGATACCGAGCATTGGTATCTGTCCCGGATGAATCCCCATCTTAGATACCTGTGTAAAATTCTTTGATAGATACAGATGCGTTGCCTGAAACAACAGATGCTGCACGCTATCCTGTTTGTCATTCATGTTCTCACTCCTTTACTTAGTCGTCTAAGCAATAATATTCCCATCTGTATGTTTTTGCAATCCTTTTGTGTATGTTTAATGAATATTTTAGATTTTCTTTATTGTTTATTCTCATTTTTCTTTTACCCATCTAAGCAATTCACAACCGATATCCATATTTTCAACACAGTCTTCTATAATAAAACTTTAGAACAAAAATCTTAACCCTAAGTTTGCATTGACTTTTATTCTGGAAAGAAATATAGTTATTTATAGACTGCCGAGGCGTACTTGAACCAAAAAAAGCTATAGCCTCTGGTAAATTACAGGGCAGCTTTCCATACACCTTTGGGTGTCAGAAATCAAATGAAAAAGGATGATTAAAATGATCAACAAACAACAAGATACCCGTCTGGGTACGGATTCCATTCCAAAACTCATGATTCAGCTGGCAGTTCCTGCAGTCATCGCCCAGCTGATCAATCTGCTGTATAATATCGTAGATCGCATCTATATCGGTCGTATTCCGCAAGTCGGACATCTTGCCCTTACCGGCGTTGGAGTTACCTTTCCTATTCTCACTCTGATATCTGCGTTCAGTTCCTTTGTTGGTTCCGGCGGTGCACCGCTCGCTTCCATCTCTCTTGGACGAGGCGATAAGAAAAAAGCCGAAAACATTCTCGGCAATTCTGTTACCATGCTTTTATTTTTTGCTGTAATATTGACTGCTGTCTTTCAGATATTTAAGGAACCTTTGCTTTACATGTTTGGAGCAAGTGACAATACCATCCAGTATTCTCTCCAATATATTACCATTTATTTATGTGGAACTCTTTTTGTTGAATTATCTCTTGGTTTGAACATGTTCATCAGTTCCCAGGGACAAGCCAAAATCGCCATGTTCTCTGTTCTGATCGGTGCTGCGATCAATATTATCCTGGATCCGATCTTCATCTTTGTTCTGAATATGGGCGTACAGGGTGCTGCAGTTGCAACGATCATCTCTCAGGCAGTCAGTGCCGTATGGATCGTTCGATTTTTACTGTCTGATAAATCAAGTATAAAGATAAAAAAGTGCAATATGATCCCTTCAAAAAAAATCATTGCCACAGTCTCCACCCTTGGCATTTCACCTTTTATCATGCAGTCTACAGAAAGTGCCATCGCCATTGTCCTCAATCACAGCCTTCAGACGTATGGCGGAGATCTTTATGTTGGTTCGATGACGATCCTCCAAAGTGTCATGCAGCTTTTATCCATACCAGTCAGTGGTTTCACTCAGGGTGTCCAGCCTATCATCAGCTATAATTATGGCGCCAAAAAATTTGACCGTGTTAAAAAAACCGCATTTTATCTGATCGGCTCCACCTTTATTATTTCTATGCTGTTTGCTCTCAGTACGTTATTAGTTCCAGGTATCTATGGTTCTATCTTTACCTCCCAACCGGAATTGCTCGATTTAGTAAAAGAGGTACTTCCGGTCTATATGTTCGGGATGTTGATCTTTGGTCTTCAAAATGGCTGCCAATCTACCTTTCTCGGACTTGGCCAGGCAAAAATATCTATTTTTATCGCCTTGCTTCGTAAGGTGATCCTTTTGATCCCATTGGCGATCATTTTGCCTAAGTTCTTTGGGGTTATGGGTGTCTATTATTCTGAACCTATCGCGGATATCACTTCAGCATCGACTGCGTTTTGCCTCTTTATGATATTCTTTAAAAAGATTCTTTCAGAAGATTCTTTGAATAAGGTGGCTAGTTAAAAAGCAAAGGATACAATACTCTCTACTTTTGCATTAGGACAAAAAAAGAGGACGATCACTCGTCCTCTTTTTGTTTAGCTGTCATATTCGCAGATATATGCAACACGCCCAACATACTGCGAAACAGCTGATACGATATCATTTGGAATGTCATTCAGTACCCAGCGTCTCTCATCTTTATAATAAAACATGTCCATTCTATTTTCCTTTATGGATGCATCTGCAAAACTTGGTTCTCCCGCCATCCACCAGCTATTTGTCCAGGAATCAGATGAATTTAGGCATTCTCCTATTTTGGTGTCATCTGCCCCATACCAGTAGTATTTTTCACTGTCACCCTTTCTTTTCCCGCCAAGATAAAAAATCTTATCACTAAGCCCCTGACTGTTGATCTGATCTATCATCATCTGAAGTTCCTCTTGTGTCTCAAAGGTTGCCAGATGCCCGCCTCTTTCTATACAATCATTCCATGCCTTTTTCCATGTGGTATCTTTAAGAACGATCTCATATCGGTGGGCTACCTGACTTGTCGCTGCTCCTTCTGATGAATCTGGTCCGGTTTCGGATGTCGTAAGCTGCCCCGCATTGACACCCTCCCTTCCTACCTGATCGTGATCAAAAAACGATACCGTTACTCCCTGTAGCCTTGAAATGCTTCCCCCATATAATGCACTTGCGTCTGAAGACTTAACATGGTCTGTCTTCAAACATCTTCCTACGGGTATCGTATCTGCATCCTGTGAAACTGCCGGAGTATCATATCCGATTTTTTGATACATGATTCCTGAAGATAAAACATTATCCCTAAAGTTCTGTGCAGCCTCCCTGCCGATGTCGTCATAGGCTTCATCTGGATTCAGATCCTCCCAGGCTGCCACGTCTGATCCTGCGATATCCCATTTATCCAAAGTAGTGTCAATTAATTGTGTTCCATCGTATTCATATGCCGTCAGACACCAGAACATTCCATCTGCAAAATAGCTGGCATATCCTGTGATCTCGCCAAATATTTTCATTTTTCCATCAACATTTTTAAGAAAGAAGTCGAACAGAGTTGGTGTAACATTGCTGCTGTACGCACCATTTCCAAATTCCACTGTCACCTGGTCGCTCATATCCCATGAACTTCCATCCCACTCCAGCATATGCAAACGATACATCAGCTCATTTTCATTGTCTCCAATCCCAAGAGATACTGCCAGATATTCCTGCTGTCCATCCTGATCATAATCGTCTTTATAAGCTCCAAAGAATCCCGGTTGGCCATAAGATTCAACTGTGATCTGATATTCACCAGTCCATAGAAAAGAAGTTTCATATGCACCATTAATATAAGGTGCGCCCAATGCCGTTTCTATCTGTGTTATTTCTTCTTCTCTTGTCAAAGAATAGGCTGGTTCACTGCCCTCTCGGATCGTTCCGTCAGCTGGTGTCGGAGTTGTCTCATGAGTCTCCGTTTTTGATGCACTTTCTTCTTTTCCTCTTGCCATAAAATTGTTGATCAATATTGTAGCTCCTATTGCACATCCCGTCACTGCTAATACGGCAATAATGATCACTGCAGCCATGATTCCTTTGTTATGTCCATTATTTCGGCTTTTATTTCTAACATTTTGTTTTGCAGCACCTGCCGTCATCCGAATATCCTGACCGGGCATTGAACTTACCCTATGTCCGCAGTTTTCGCAAAAACATGCTCCTTCGATCAATTTGCTCCCACATTTTTCACAAAACATCTTTTGTCCCTCCCCTTTTACCTGTCTAGTCGCCAGCAAGATTCTAGCTTGTACTTTTTAGTTTAGAAAGAAAGCGACCCACTCTCGGATCGCTTTCTTTGCTTACTGATTCAGATTATGAGCTTTCTCATAACTCGTAATGAACTTTAGATTTTCGATTTCAATTGCATTCAGATAGGAATTATCAAACTGATCTGGGGATATCCTTGGCGTATACCAGCTCTTTGCTGTAAAATATGACACCAGTTCATCAGAATTAAAGATCCTTCCATGACGTGCATAGATTTCATTTCGAGCAATCCTGATCTCCCACTCGCTGAGTGAACTCAGGTCTGAATTGGACAGATATCTTGTACTGCTGTCCGAAATTATGTAATCACTGCTCTGTTCCACAGTTACCGGTGCCTGTGTTGGTGCCGGTGTTGCTGGAGCCTGCGTCGGTGCTGGTGTAACTACCTGTGTTGGTACTGGTGTTACTTCCTGTGTCGGAACCGGCGTTGCTTCTACTGTCACTTCCGGGGTGACCACAATTGTTGGAGTAGTCTCCGGAGTTACTGTTACCTCTGCCTGCGTATTATCATTTTGGTTCTGTTCTAACTCTTCCTTCATCTCCTCATTTAGCTGAGGGACTTTTTCATCTTCCTTGGAATCACCAGATGACATAAGGAATATAACACCTGCTACAATAGCTATCACCAATGCCACGATAATAATTCCCAAAATGATAAATGTTACTTTTTCTTTTTTCTCTTCTTTTGCCCACTCTGCATCTTCATCCCGTTTTCTCTGTTTGTGGGACTTGGTGCTCTGAGTTTTTTGGTAGGGCTGACTTTGACGGGATGACTGTCCCTGCTGATACTGCTGTCTTCCCTGGTATGCCTGAGATGGCTCATCTTCCGGCTGAACCTGTTTAAATCCATACCCCATCCCTACGGTTGCATCTGAATCATAACCCAAGTCTGCCTTATTTTCATGGAATTCATATTCCGGTTCTTTATCTGCCTTGGCTGTCGCATTCAGATCCAAATCAAAGGGATCTAAGCTGGAGTCATCCGGGGTGATCATATCTTTCACTTCATCTACGGGAGTGCCGCAGATAGAACAAAACCGTTCTCCATCTTCAAGCTTATTTCCGCATTTTTCACAAAACATTTTATTTCCTCCTCCTCCATACTTTTCGTACGGTAAGACTAGTTTATATCAGTATATAACGAATTGTTTGAAAAGACAAGAAAATATTCCTGCGTACCTACATAAACCAGACAGCTTTATTTGTTGTTGATATGGCCACTGCCCCAGCATCCAATGCTGCCATAATATCTTCTTTTTCACTGATAAGCCCTCCTGCGATCACCGGACGCCGCACAGATTTCTGGATTTTTCTGATCACTTTTGGCATAAGGCCTGGCAAAATCTCTATTACATCCGGTGAAACTGCTGCTGACTGCTTCTGAATATTTTCATAGGCCATCGAATCAATCACAAAAAATCGCAGAACAGTAAAGAAACCTTCTTCCTTCGCTTTTCGTATAAGAGCTGGGCGTGTTGTTATCACACCATCCGCCATGGTATTTTTCTTTAAAAAATCCACTGCAACTTCTTTGCTGCTAAGGCCCTGAATAAGATCCATATGCACCACTGCTTTTTTATTACTTCCCTTGATTTTTTTTACAATATCGCCTATCGTACAGATATCCCCATACAA
This sequence comes from Clostridia bacterium, assembly GCA_009929525.1. GTDB lineage: Bacteria > Bacillota > Clostridia > Lachnospirales > Lachnospiraceae > Oliverpabstia. The sequence goes on from SAAH01000005.1 coordinate 17,240, forward strand.
AACAAAGATGATATTGCTTTCAGAATCAAGACAGGCTTTCAGCCCCTCATCATCTTTTACCGCCGCAATAATTGGACAGACTTCGATGTCTTCCATCATTTTGTGCATTTTCATTTCCTCCATTTGTCCTTCTACATTTTGTATTCCTCTTCTACTTTTTCAAGGCACCATGCAAAATCCAACACATCAATCCTGCGTTTTGCAAACACTGGATACTCCTTGATCAATTCATCCTCAAGAAAATATTGTACCTTTCCCACCTGCTGCCCGTCCTTTACCGGTGCTTCCAAAGCCTCAGGAATCTGATATTCCACCCTGACTTTTTCTTCCTCTCTCAGTAACATGGGGCAAGAAAGCACGGAAGCATCTGTCCCATAGGTGAGCTCCGTCATCGCTGTTTCACCGATTCGCATTCCCTCATACTGTCCATTTCGTACCGGAATGCTTTGGAGTGCTTTATATTCAAAAATATCTCTATATCTGTAATTTTCCAATCCATAGGTCATAAGTTTTCGAACATCTGACCATTTATATCCTTTATGATTCGGCCATCCGCAAGCTAATACTGAGACGATAAATGTCCGTCCTTCAAAACGCAGTGCACCCACATAGCAATATCCCGCATCAGAGGTAAATCCTGTTTTTCCTGACAATGCCCCATCCATCATACCTAAAAAAGCATTATGGTTCGTGCAGTTATATACTTGGGTATGCGTATGATTCCAAAATGTATAAGAAGGCATTCTGGTAATTTCCAAAAACATCTCTTTTTGCGGAGAGTCATTGATACAGTACTTCATGATCCTGGCCAGATCCGCCGCAGTCGTGCTGTGCACTCCGTGTTCATCCTGTGCATCCAGTCCGCTGGGCGATATAAAATAAGTATCCCTGCATCCTATTTCTATTGCCTTAAGATTCATTTTCTCTGCAAATCCTTCCACTGTCTGCCCAATATGTTCCGCTACCATCACAGCCACATCATTATCTGAGTCCAACATTAGTGCATACAAAAGATCATTCAACAGGAATTGTTCTCCCTGAGCGGCACCGAGTTTTACCTTGGGCTGGCTGGCAGCCAGTTTTGATACCGTCACAAGATCATCTGCGCGTCCTTCTTCAAGCGCAATGATACAAGTCATGATTTTTGTTGTACTTGCCATCGGCAGTTTCTCTTCACCATTCTTTGCATACAAAACACGTCCGGAGTCTGCATCCAGCAGACACGCCGAACGTGCATAAAGTTCTGAATCTTCCATCTTTGCAGCACTGCATCTTAGTGGAAAACCTGTCAGCAGACAAATACATATCAGCAGCAGCATCCCTACCCTTCTCATACACGTATCCTCCATATTTATCTTTCTATGGATACTATATGTACGATAAGGTAAGATTATTCTTATAATATTTTAAAATCAGTCTTCCAGCTGAGCGATCAAACTGCAGGTTTTTTCATATGCTTCTGAAAGCTCCGCATATTCTCCCGGTAAACGGTCATAATTACCGGCACGCACATCATCAACCATCTCCTGCCCGCTTCTTCTTACATCTTCTAATCCCAGATTGCCAGCAACACCTTTGATCGTATGTGCAGCACGTTCTATACAATTCCAGTCATCTACCTTCATAGCCTCTGTCAGATCATTAAAACTGTGATCCTCTGGAAACTTTCTCAAAAACTTAAGCAGCATTTTATCCATGTTCATAAAACGTGCCCTTGTAGTTTTTGCATCCATTTCTAACTCTTTCATAAATTCATCTAATTTCATCTGGACTCACCTCATTATGTAAATTTATATAATAGAATTATTATACATCTAATTTTAATTGAATCTCTTCTTCCGCTTCCGCCTTAAAATCTTCAAGCTTGACCGGATTGATCGTTGGAAGTTCTTCTGTAGACTGAACCCCAAAATTGCGGAGAAATTCTTCCGTCGTTCCAAAAAGAATAGGTCTTCCCGGTGCATCCAAACGTCCCAATTCCTGCACAAGATTATATTCTACTAATTTATTCACCGCATGATCACATTTGACTCCACGTATCTTTTCAATCTCAGTTTTTGTTACCGGCTGTTTATAGGCTATGATTGACAATGTCTCAAGCATAACGTCTGTTAATACAGCTCGTTTAGGCTGAAGTGCTACCTCCACAAGATATTCATAATATTCCTGCTTCGTACACATCTGAAACGCACCATCCAACTCGACAATTTTAATTCCACGGTCTTTTTCCTGATATTTCAGCATCATATTGCGGATTATTTTTTCTGTTGTCTGGTTGTCATGACCAATCGTCTTTGCTATACGTGAAACCTCAACGGATTCCCCCGAGGAAAATAAAATCGCCTCAATCGCTGCTTCTATCTGTTTCATCATCCTGCTCCTCACATTTCAAAGACATGATCTGTATATCATCAAAAATATTCTCCTGCTGGATCCGGATCACTCCAGTCTTCATCAATTCCAATATTGCCAGGAAAGTTACAATGATCTGTATCTTACTTGACTGTTTCTCCAAAAGGCCACGAAAAGAAAACTTTTTATGACTGTACGCATACTGCTCAAGATCAGACATTTTATCCTCCAGGCTGACCTCTTCCTTCTCTATCTTTCCAAATTTGCTTCTGATAGGATCCATCTTATCTTCCTGGCGTCTTATGATCGACCGATATATCTCCTGCAGCTTTGCAAGCGTTAAGTCACCTATCAGATCGTCCACATCAACAGGCGGACGATATTCAAGTACTTCCTTTGGCATGGTACTGGGCTTATAGATACATCTGGCTGCATCCGCCATTCGATCACGAAGTTCATAAGACATATATTTGTACATCTTATATTCCAGCAGCTGCCGTACCAGTTCATCTCGAGGATCCTCCTCCTCGCCTTCTTCATTGACTTCTTTTGGAAGCAGCATCCTGCATTTTATATCAAGAAGAGTTGCTGCCATGACCATAAACTCACTTACAACATTCAGATCATGTTCCTTCATCTGCTGGATATATTCCATATACTGTGCAGTAATTTCCACAATTGGAATATCATAAATATCAACTTTATTTTTATCTATCAAATGCAAAAGAAGATCCAGTGGTCCTTCAAACACCTGCAGTTTTACGGGTATCCCCATTATCCATCCTCATTTCTATATCTCTGACTCTATAAACTGTGCCAAGATTCCTAATAACTCTTCATAGCTACAAGTTTTTATCCTGCCGCAGCAGATCATGGGCTCAAATACCCTTTATCATTCTACCGTCATTGCTAAAACTTTTCAAGAGAAATTCACATCTATGAGCGTAAGTTCTCTTGGATTGTGTATCCGCACCGGTATCGTATGCTCTCCAATGCCCGCACTAATGATCAAAGATGAATCTTTTTTCTGGTGAAGCCCACAGCAATATTTCGAAAAAATACGAAAATCCGGTGTCACCGCCCCACGTTTTTTCCCAAGCAGCATCACACCTCCATGATAATGCCCAGACAACGTCAGATCTGCCCCCCAATCAAGATATTCCTGTCCATATCTTGGATTATGAGCCAAAAGGATCGTATATCGTTCATTCGCAGGTTCTGAAAATACCGCCTCAATAGATTCTTTCATTCCCTTTCGTTTTGTGATCTTATGATAAAATTTCTCATCTAAGTCAAAACCATATATTGTAAAAGGAATTCCACGTACTTCTAAATCAACTTTCTGATTGAGCAGCCTGGAAATCTTTAGCTTTTCTATCTCTCGATCGTAACAGGCTCCCATATCACCAAACTCTTCAGGGTGTAATGTAATCCGCTTCTCGTGATTGCCATTTGCATACCAAACGGAATATATCTGCGAAAGTCTTTTCATAAATTGAATGGCTGGCTGTACATCATGATTAGCTTTTCCGATCATAACATCACCACCCACCAAAACGAGATCCGGTTGACATTCTTTCAACAGCCGCATGATCTCATCACCATTTTTACCCTCTGTCTGATTATGCAGATCACTTAGGAAAACAATTTTAACATTTGCCTGTCCTATTCTTTTATCGCATTTTAAGTTATATTTTCTTACAATTAATTTTTTATTCATTTTCCGCCCATCTTCATTTCTATGATTTTTGGTAGAAAAATAGCGGAGACTTTATCGGTCTCCGCTTTACTGTTGAACTATCGAGGAGCCGTTTTAATTACTTCGCGTAATCAACAACCCTGCTCTCCCGGATTACACTGACTTTAATCTGTCCAGGATATTCCAATTCAGATTCAATCTGTTTGGAAATATCTCTTGCAAGTAATACCATATCTGAATCATTTACATGATCTGGTAATACCATAACTCGAATCTCTCGTCCTGCCTGAATAGCAAAAGACTTGTCAACTCCTTTGAAAGAGTTTGTAATATCTTCTAATTGTTTCAATCTGTTTGTATATGTTTCCAGTGTCTCTCGTCTTGCACCTGGTCTTGCTGCAGAAATCGCATCAGCTGCCTGCACGATGCATGCAATCAATGATTCCGGTTCTACATCGCCGTGATGTGCTTCTACTGCGTTAATTATCAATGCAGACTCTTTATATTTTCTACATAAATCAACACCAATCTGAATATGGGAACCTTCCACTTCGTGATCAATGGATTTTCCAATGTCATGTAATAAACCAGCACGTTTAGCCATACGGATATCAGTGCCAACCTCCGCTGCCAGTAATCCTGACAACTGAGCCACTTCAATAGAATGTTTCAATGCATTTTGTCCATAACTGGAACGGAATTTCATTCGACCTAAAAGTCGGATAAGTTCTGGATGAATACCATGAACACCAACTTCATAAGCAGCATTTTCTCCCTCTTCACGAATCATGGTTTCAACTTCTTTTTGAGCTTTTTCAACCATCTCTTCGATTCTTGCTGGATGGATACGACCATCAACAATCAATTTTTCAAGGGCAATTCTTGCAACTTCTCGGCGAATTGGATCAAAACCAGATAAAACAACAGCTTCCGGTGTATCATCAATGATCAAATCCACACCTGTCATAGTCTCCAGTGTACGGATGTTACGACCTTCTCGACCAATGATCCGGCCTTTCATCTCATCACTTGGAAGCTGTACAACAGAAATTGTTGTCTCAGATACATGATCGACAGCACATTTTTGTATTGCTGTAACCACATATTCTTTTGCCTTCTTTGCTGCATCTTCTTTTGCTTTGCTTTCCAATTCTTTGTAAAGTTTTGCAGTATCAATTTTCACTTCGTCTTCAACAGATTTTAAAAGATAATCCTTTGCTTGTTCGGAGGTAAGACCTGAGATTCTCTCAAGTTCCTGTACTCCCTGGTCATGTAATTCGTCAACCCTTTTTTCTTTCTTTTTTAACTCTGCTTCTTTTGCTGTATACTCTGTCTCTTTTTTCTCAATAGCTTCTGCTTTTCGATCAACAGATTCTTCTTTGTTCAACACACGCTTTTCATATTTCTGCAGTTCGTTTCTTCTCTCCTTCGTCTCTTTCTCCAGTTCGTTTCTGGTTTTCAGAGATTCTTCTTTTGCTTCCAGAAGAGCTTCACGTTTCTTAGTTTCAGCCGTTTTTAAAGCTTCATCTATGATGTTTCTTGCTTTCTCCTCTGCGGTACCAATCTTTTCGGCATCTTGTTTCACCTTATTGGCCACAGCAATCTTGCAAGTCACGGGAACCGCAATCAGCAGCGTGATGACTACAGCAACAAGTGCAATAATAACATACATTGCATCTGCCACAGGAGCACCTCCTTATTTAATTTTCATTGTACATTTACAACAGTATAATTTTATAATGATTTCACGAATTTGTCAACGTATTCCATCTATTTTTATGAAAAACGCTCAAAGAATACGTTAAATACCTGTTGGATCTCACTGCTCTTAAATCCTTTTCTCAGTAAATATCCATAATGCTTTCTTTTTTCTTTATCGTCCGCATCTTTAGGATTCCTACATCTTTTCTCCAACAATTTTCTGATCAGCGAAGTCTCATCCTCAAATTCATCATGGGATTCGCCATATGCTTTGATCAGATCCTTTGAAACTCCTTTTTTCTCCAGATCAAATTCCATCTGTCTTCTGCTCTTTCTCCCTGCATAAGTGTTCATATAGTGTGACACGTAACGCTCATCGTCTATATAGTGGAAAGATTTTACATAAGCAACTGCTATATCTACAGCCTCCTGCGTATAACCACCCCGCATCAATTTCCTTTGTAATTCTGTCTGGGTATAATCCATCTTTTCAAGAAGATGCATCGCACGTAATTTTGCTCTCTTGATAAGGATCTCTTCGAGAATCTTTCGATAGACCTCTTCCGGCAGTTCCCGTCCTTCCCGCAGTCGGTAACGAGAAAGCTCGCCTTTGTATAATACAAAGGCAAGCTGCTCATCTGTCACAATTTTATATTTTTGTTTTGTTACAGGGATGATTTCTGTAATCATCATACTTTCATATCACCCTTGCCATCAGTTGCTGATGCTTTCTTTTCCATCTCTATACTGGAAGTGTCTGCTGCTTTTGCACTTTTAGCATCGGACGCGGTAGCTTTCCCAGCTTTTGGCTGAGGCTCCACTGCAAGACCACAGATTTCTCTTACTTTACCCTCGACTTCATCTGCAACTTCTGGATTCTCTTTTAGGAAAATCTTACTGTTCTCACGTCCCTGACCAATTTTGTTATCATTATACGAAAACCATGCTCCACTCTTTTGAATAACTCCCATATTCACCGCAAGATCCAAAAGGTCTCCTTCTCTGGAAATACCTTTTCCAAACATGATATCAAATTCAGCTTCCTTAAACGGCGGAGCAACTTTGTTTTTTACCACTTTGATCCTTGTTCTGTTGCCGACCACTTCACCTGCCTGTTTGATCGCCTCTATTCTTCTGACATCCATACGGATCGATGCATAAAACTTCAGTGCACGGCCACCGGTTGTTGTCTCCGGATTACCAAACATAACGCCAATCTTCTCACGAAGCTGATTGATAAAGATAACAATACAATTAGATTTACTCACAACACCGGTAAGTTTTCTAAGTGCCTGAGACATCAGACGAGCCTGCAGGCCCATATGGGAATCTCCCATCTCACCCTCGATCTCTGCTTTAGGAACAAGTGCTGCAACAGAATCCACAATGATGATGTCTACTGCACCTGAGCGAACCATAGTCTCAGTGATCTCCAATGCCTGTTCACCATTATCCGGCTGTGAAATATATAACTCATCAATATCTACACCAATATTCTTTGCATAAGCAGGATCCAATGCATGCTCTGCGTCGATAAAACCTGCGATACCGCCTTTTTTTTGTACTTCCGCAACCATATGTAAAGCCACTGTAGTTTTACCACTGGATTCCGGGCCATAGACTTCTATAATTCTTCCTCTCGGTACACCACCCAGTCCCAATGCAACATCCAGACTTAATGAACCTGTCGGTACCGTCTGAACATTCATATCTTTTCCTGAGTCTCCCAGTTTCATCACAGAACCTTTTCCAAACTGTTTTTCTATCTGTCCAAGGGCTGCGTCTAATGCTTTTAATTTATCTTCTTTAACCATTAATTTTCTCCTCTTTCCAAAACGAACTTATGTTCGTGTTATTAATATAGTATTACACTTTTTTCTTCTTGTCAACTGATATTTGTAAGTTATCGCTAAAGTTTCTGCTAAAATCATCATTAAGGTTGTTGCTTTAATTATCGGTAAATCAAATGGGGAAATTTGGCGAACGCCTGGGAAATATTCGTTACTTCTGACCTTACATGAAAGTTGGAAAATTGTCAAGAGTTTCTTGGCTGGAATGATCAAGATGATCAAGATTGTATCTGAGCAGATATCAATGCAGTTAGTAATGCAGTTAATAAGTCGTGTATCAAGGCGGACGCAGCAGTCGGGGGCCAAAATCCCCTGGAGAACGTGGGCAACGCTTTGCCAAACTATCCGCTAACTGCGACTAAGAGCGCTCGGGAGAGCCCTCGCGTCTAAGTCTGCGTAAGCGGAGGATTTTGTCAAAGCTAAATGCGCCCACAAATTGTTCTCCAGGGGATTTCGGTCTCCGACTGCTGCTGAGTTCTGGTTGAAAGCTGGATGGGACTTGTGCGAAACTGGAGAGAACTTGAAGAAACTGGAAGAAACTTGAGGAAGCTTGAGGAAACTTGCGGAAACTGGTCAGAACTTGAGGAATGTGACTGGCTTGATGGTTAAGGGGAAGCTGATTTGTATTGGAGTTTTAAGGCGTTGCTACTCTCTAAAGGGAGTATTTCTTATTTCTATGTAGAGCTTGGAATCTAATTGTGAGGTATATGACAAAAACACTATTTCCTGTGCCTCGCCAAGAATATATTGAATCAAATTTATAGAGATGTTGAAGTAAAATGCGGCATATAGAAAGAAAAACACAAGCCCTGCCACGAAATATCAGAAACTTGAGGCAGGACAGGTAGAAAGATTTGCATATACCCTGAACATGACATTTTATAAGCTTACACCGGCTTTTGAACTGCCAATAGATGCCTCTGCGAGGTATCGTTTAAGTCCCTTGCGGCATATGCCCCACATATAACTTACCAACTAACGTTCCCATACCTTAAACAATATTAATTGTGCAGATCCAGTAAAACCCCTACCCATTCCTAATTCAACATTCTCACCAACAGTAAGTTGGCATTTTCCAGCCCCCACCAACACCCAGCAGATGGGCAATGCGGTCTCCCGCCTTGCCCATCTGCGTCCTCATTGTTAATCTCCTTGTTGACCTCGTTGCCACCCTATTGTTTTCTGCACCCACTCCTTGATTTCAGCCATAAAAAAAAGATGCAGCCGATATCCCCAAAAAAGAGAAATCCCACTGCATCTTCATCACTATCTTAATTTACTTCCACTCTTCGCAACACTTTCACCACAAAACCACTCTTCCCTCTAAAATCCAGCCAGCCAATCATACATTTCTTCATACTGCTTAGCTGAATTACTCCAAGAGTAATCCTGTTCCATGCCACGGTCTACCATTTTATTCCATTCGCGCTTTTTGTCATAATAAATATGCTCTGCATAACGAACTGTTCCCATCATCTCATGTGCGTTATAATTTGTAAAACTGAATCCTGTTCCTGTACCTTCAAATTCGTTGTATGGCATAACAGTGTCTTTCAGTCCGCCAGTTTCCCGAACGATCGGGACAGTTCCATAACGCAGGCTCATAAGCTGGCTCAAGCCACATGGCTCAAACAATGACGGCATCAGGAATGCATCTGATGCAGCATAAATCTTATGTGACATTGCCTCAGAATAGTAAATGTTAGCTGATACTTTTTTATCATATTTCCATGCAAAATGCCGGAACATATTTTCGTATTTCTCATCACCGGTTCCCAACACTACAAGCTGGATACCATCCTGACAAAGCTCATCCATCATATAGGAGATCAGATCGAAACCTTTCTGATCTGTCAGTCTGGATACAACACCCAGCATCATGATCTTAGGATTAACCTCAAGACCAAGCTCTTCCTGTAATGCTGTCTTATTCTTAATCTTTTCTTTTCTAAATGTTTTCGCATTATAATTCTTTGCGATCATAGTATCTGTATCCGGATCATATTCATTATAATCAATACCGTTTACGATACCTCTCAAACTGTTGCTTCTTGCGCGCATCAGTCCGTCAAGTCCCTCACCATAAAATGGTGTCTTTATCTCCTCTGCATAAGTATTGCTTACTGTTGTGATCGCATCTGCATAGACAAGACCACCCTTCAGATAATTTGCATCCTTATTCGCCTCTAATTTATCTGGAGTAAAGAAATAGTCAGACAATCCAGTAATATTCTTGATCGTCTTGATATCCCACACACCCTGAAACTTCAGGTTATGTATAGTCATAACTGACTTGATACCCTGATAAAATTCGCTTCCCTGAAAGCGTTCTTTCAGATAAACTGGAACCAGTCCGGTCTGCCAGTCATGACAGTGGATGATGTCCGGTCTGAAGTCTATCACCGGCAGGATCGATAATGCAGCTTTTGAGAAAAATGCAAACTTTTCCAAATCTCCAGGCATTCCATAATAAGGTTTGTCCCCACTAAAATGCTCTTCATTATCAATAAAATAAAATTTGATTCCATCATATTCCATCTGGAAAATACCAACATACTGTTGTCTCCAGTTCAGATCCAGATAAAAATTACCTACATACTGAAGCTGATCCCGATACTCCTGTTTCATGCAGGCATACTTCGGAATAATAACCCTTACATCAAAATATTCTTTTGGAAAGCACTTTGGCAAAGATCCAACAACGTCTGCCAGCCCTCCTGTCTTAATGAATGGTACCGCTTCTGATGCAACATATAACACCTTTTTCATGCGTATAACCCTCCCTACTCTTGTTCCTGTTCAAAAATTTATATTCATTATACCGCATTTTGCCCAAAAAGGAAAGTGTTATATCATAATCCATTATGCATTTTTATATTCCAGCCGGATTTTGTCCGCTATCAATGCGATAAATTCTGAGTTTGTCGGCTTTCCTTTCCCTGTACTGACCGTATATCCAAACAACTCATCTATGGTATCCATCTTACCTCTGCTCCATGCTACCTCTATGGCATGACGTATCGCCCGCTCCACCCTGCTGGGTGTTGTCTGATGTTTTTTTGCAATTGTAGGATAAAGTATCTTTGTAATAGAATTTAACATTTCCATGTCATCTACTGACATGATGATCGCATCTCTCAGATACTGATATCCCTTGATATGTGCAGGCACTCCGATTTCGTGGATGATATTTGTTACATCCAATTCCAGGTTTCTCTTCGTATATTCACCACCCACATCAGACGAACCATTTTTTCTGATCTCTCTTTTTCTTCCATTTACATTCCTTTGAAAATGCTTGATCCTGTTTAGGATCATATCATTGTCAAATGGTTTCATAATATAATAGCAGGCGCCCAAATTGAAAGCATCCTCTGTGATCTGTTCCTGCCCTACCGCTGAAATAACGATAAACGCCGGATGTTTTTTCATTGTGTTGTCCTGGTTCACCTTTTCCATCACTGTAAGTCCATCAACTTTTGGCATGATAATATCCAAGAGAACCACGTCTGGCTCTTTCTCCTTGATGATATCGCAGATATCCTTACCATTGTCAGCCTGTCCTACCAGTTCAAGTTCATTGTCATCTTTAATCAGTGTACCAAGAAGGTTCACCATACGTTCGTTGTCATCAGCAATGGCAATGTTCAATTTTCCCATATTTGCTCCTCCAATCAACCTTATTCATATTTAGTCTTTTGGAAATAGCGGGCCCCCTCACAGATAAAATCTGCGTTCCAAATACTATCTGTATTATAAATTTATTCCATTTTCAAATCAAGGCATGATGGCGTAAAAGACCCATTTTCGTTCGACACGCAGCTACCTGTTTTGACGGGATCATTCATTTTTCGAGATTTTATCTCACATTTATACTTTCTGTAATTTCAATTTATCTTTTCTTATCCTATCTTATGATACAGGTGCCAAACGTAATTTTGACACCTGTATCCTCTGTGCTCGCTAATCCTGCGAGCAGATTAGCTCACTAATGTTCATTGCCTTATCCTACGATCAGATACATAACAACGGATATGATCGTACTTGTCATTCCGACACATGCTTCATATGGGATCAATTTCATTCTTTCTTTAATAGACATACCTGCCGCGCCGCCAGTCGCATGGAAAAATGATCCGTGAGGCAGGGAGTCGATTACCGTTGCACCTGAATGTATCATAGCTCCGGCTGACAATGCAGGTATTCCTGCTGCGGTAAGTGTCCCGGCAAAAGTCTGGGCACCGATCGTTGCACCTGCTGTTGTGGAAGCTGTTGCCCCCGCCATCAATACACCGGCGATCGGTGCAAGTAAAAATGCCGGCATGTTTACGAATTCAAGAAGCTGTATCACATCATATTGAAGTGCAGAAGCTTTGATGATCCCTGCTATTGTTCCTGTTCCGATCAACAGTATGGAAACCCCTGCTACCTTGCTCAGTCCAAACTCTGCATACTCTCGGAACCGTTTTATCTGTCCACATGCGATGCTGCAGACGATTCCGCCTACTGGAAGAGCGATCAGCGGATCGATCGCGATAGAAAATATAGGACGAAGCGCCAGAAGGATAACAACTACCAGCGGTCCGGCTACTGCCTGCAGAAAGTTTGGAAGTTTTTTCGATTCACGATTTTCCAGATCCTGTTGTGTGACCATGGTTCCCTGCTTTCTTGAAAGAAATACAGCCAGAAGGATCGTAACAACTAATGCGCAGATTGCCGGAACAATGTTTTTCATCATCAAAGAGGTAAGGTCTACCTGAAAAGCCTCCGATACTGCTATCGTATTAGGATTCGGCGAAATAATATTTCCAGCTTTGCCGCCTCCGATCATTGCCAGAAGAAGAGAAGCCTTGTTGTAACCTGCCTTCTTGCCGATAGCAAGGGCGATGGGTGCAACCGTGATAACTGCGATATCTACAAATACACCAACGGCACAGATGATCATAGCTGCAATAGCTACCGCTGCCACTGCCCGTTTTTCACCTAATTTTGTAACAATGACTTCGGCTATTTTTTCAGCTGCTCCTGTCTTTATCAACGTACCTGCCAGCACACCCGAAGTAAGGATACGAAGCACTGAAGAAATCATACTTTGAGAGCCACTGACCATGGTGTCTACTGTGAGCACCAGATCACCGCTTCCGATCACACCTCCGATCAGTGCACCCAGAACAAGACTATATACAGGCTGAACCTTTTTTATGATCATTATGATCGCGATCACCATACCACATATGGCACCTAATGTAGAAAAACTATATTCCATTATTTTCTTCCCCCTATACACCACAAACGAAATACCTGCTCAACAGTATCTGACAGATTTCTTACTGCATTTTCTGTCTTCATCGCGTCCTCTAATGTTACAACGCCTCTCAAGATCGGGAAAAATGCATCGATTCCACACTCGTTACATTTTACCGCCTCTTTTGTTACACTTCCTGCAAATGCAAGAACCGGCTTATCATATTTTTTTGCAAGTCCTGCTACTCCTACCGGTGCTTTTCCCATAGCTGTCTGTCCATCCAGCCGTCCTTCACCGGTGATGACCACATCTGTATCCTGCATATATTCTTCCAATCTCGTCTCATCCAGAACAATTTTAATCCCTGATTCTAATACTGCATTGGTAAATGTTAAGAATGCGAAGCCCAATCCGCCTGCCGCACCTGTTCCTGCCTGTTTTGGATTTGCTTTAGGAAACTGCTCTCTTGCCAGTGCTGCGTAATAATTAAGCCACTTATCCATCTGCATGATCATGGATGGGGTTGCACCTTTTTGAGGACCATATACTGCGCTGCAGCCCTGATCGCCGCAGAGGACATTTGTCACATCACAGGCAATACGAAACTCGCACTCTGCCAGTTCCGGCACTACATAAGTATCATTGATCGTCTCCAGTTCCTCAAGTCCCTTTGCTCCAAAAGGCACCTGACATCCTTCTTTATTCAGGAAACCAAATCCCAGTGCCTGGAGCATACCTACTCCCCCGTCATTCGTCGCACTACCGCCGATACCGATGATAAATCTTCTGCATCCCTGGGCGATGGCATCTTTTATGGTCTCTCCTACCCCATATGTAGTCGTATGCAGCGGATTTCTCTCATTTTCCGCTACCAATGTGATTCCTGCTGCTGCCGACATCTCGATCACAGCGGTCTTTGTCTCATCGATGATACCATACCCGCAGGTAACCGGTGCCCCCAAAGGTCCTGTCACCACGATATTTCTCATTCTTCCATTCATGCCGCATACCAGTGCGTCCACAGTACCTTCTCCGCCATCAGCCAACGGACGTACCTGTACAACTGCGCCTGCGTCTACTCTTCGGATACCTTCTGCTATCGCGTATCCGGCTTCCATAGATGTCATGCTTCCCTTAAATGAGTCGATTGCTACTACTACTTTCATAGATTTTTCTCCTTTTCCTATATGATTTTTCAAGTTCGTACTTCGTGTCGTTTTTCTTTCTGAATATAATATACCAAAATTTTACATTTTCTTATATGTTACGCAGAACATTTTTTATATATTTTTGCATTACTATTTGTCACAGATGACATTTTGCGATATAATTAAGTAAAATCGATTCTCAGATCAAAGAAACCCTGGAATCATCGGTATTTTTCAAGCGGCCAAATACCTGCTGATATCCCTCTTATTTTTCAAGGAGACAAACGCCATGATCACATCAATAGACAAACCACTTGCCCAGCAGATTGTAAACACTGTAAAGGATGTCTGCGGACAAAATATTAATTTTATAGACTGCTCCGGCATCATCTTTGCCAGCACAGATGAAAAACGAATCGGTACTTTTCATGAAATCGGCCATAAAGCTGCCGCAACCGGCACAGCCATTGAAGTCAATACAGACAACAGCTTCCTTGGCACACAAAAAGGCATCAATCTTCCCATTTATCATAATCACTCCATCTTTGCCGTGATCGGAATCAGTGGTGATCCTGAAGAAGTCCGAAAATATGCATACCTTGCAGAACGGATCACCAATCTTTTGATCCGCGAAAGAGAATTAAATGCCTTCAGCCGAACGCAGGCTGACAAGAAAAACTTTATCATCCAATCACTGATCAGCAGTGAGCCCAAGAATCAGGAATATCTCAAAGACTGCCTGAGTGATTTTGGCGTACCTTTGGACACGAAAAAGAGACTGATACTGATCCGTATCAATGCCCGCTACAATCCGACCAATATCGCCCTACTCGAGCAAAAAATCCAGCAGATGTTCTCCATGTTCCCAATCTCACTGTATACTTTTAATTATCCCAACGAATACCTTGCTGTTATCGACTCCAAAGTCTACGACAAGAATCCCTATGTATTAAAGCATTTTGCATCTTTGCAGCAGGAACTGCTAAAAGTATCCATCGGCAAATCCTGTTCCACTTTTCATCTGGAATCCTCTTATATCTCCGCTGTAACAGCGATGAAAAGTATTGCAAACACTGATAAAAATTTTGTAGTCTTCGATGACCTGACATTAGAGATCATCCTTTCTTCCATGAACGAAATCAGCCGTGAAGAATATCTCAGTAAAACAACATCGGCTCTTTCTGCCGAAGAAATGGATATATTAAAAGCGTATTTTGAAGAAGAGATGTCGCTTCAGGCAACGAGCAGCAAACTCTTTATCCACAAAAATACGCTCCAATATAAGCTAAACCGCATACACGAAAAAACAGGCATGAATCCCAGACGATTTCAGGACGCTGTGCTTTTATATCTTGCGCTTAAACTTTCTGACGATTTTCCTATTCCTGCAAATGACCATTAACATTTTTCGTTTTATTTCATATTTTCAAGCATCGTCTCTGCAAATATGCCATAGCCCCGGGCGGGATCATTTACAAATACATGAGTCACCGCCCCGATCAGGCTTCCATCCTGCAATATGGGGCTTCCACTCATCCCCTGAACGATCCCTCCTGTTTTCTCAAGAAGTCTGGCATCCGTCACGTGTATCTCAAAGCTTTTATTTGTATCTTTTTCATTCCAGTCAATATCTCTGATCTCCACTTCATATTTTTGAGTCCCCTCTCCCACATCACACAGGATCTGTGCCGGTCCCTTTTCTATATCCTGTTTTAACCCTATGGGGTATCGTTCTTTAGAAAATTCTGTTCCCAGATTACTTTTCAATATTCCTGTGATACCATTTTCTGTATTTTTGTTTATCTGGCCGATACGCATGGAATCATCATAGTCTATCATTCCTTTCAGTTCTCCCGGACTTCCCGATGCACCCTTTTGTACAGACAGGATCTGTGCTCTATATAATTCACCTTCTGATATTTCCAGACGTTCCCCTGTATCAATATCACTGATTCCATGGCCAAGTGCAGCAAAATTATTTTCTTCATCCACGAACGTCATCGTACCTATACCCTGGATATTATCGCGGACCCATATTCCAAGCTTATATACCCCTTCATCCGTCAATATCGGTGTCAATGCTACCGGAATCAGTTCATCATATCGTAAAACCTCCAGTTTCATGGGTTCGCCGTGATTTTTATCCACCATATCTATCAGCTGGCGCTTATCCTCAAGTTCCTCCCCATTCACACTCTTGATATAATCTCCCGGATGGATGATATGTTTCGCCGGAGTCTGCCAGATACCATTCTTATCTTTGATCTCACCGCTGTCGATCACCAGCACTCCATTTGTCTCCATATAAATCCCCACCGGAGAGCCACTTGCATATACGCTCTGTGGCTCTATTGTACTTACCTTCACTGTTTTTAACGGTATCACACCGAACAATCGACAGCCTACCCGATAGCTTCCCCGTTGGGATACCTCTACCGAAGAGTCAAGACTCACAAAAGGCTCGTCAAATATTTCCTCCCAGTCCGTCTCCTGATCAGCAAATATATGAATCTCGTCCGGCAGTGCATCCTTGGCAGTAAAATATAAAAGCCCTCCCATAAAAATGATCGATACCATCAGGCAGACATATAAAAAACGACGGTATCTCCTTTTGAATCCATCCACATCCATCACATCCTTTTCGCCCTGAAAATCCATCGTTGACAGTTTTCCGGTATACTAAAAAGAAGATATCCATATGAATATCCTCTTTTAGTATGTGATGATTTAGTTATTTCACACTTGTATTTTTTTGTTTCTGTGCCAATTCTTTCATTTCTTTTGCCGTGATTTTTGTATGTTCCGTAATCTTTGCGCCGCCAAGCATCCTGGTAAGCTCTTCAACGGATGCATCCTCATCAAGCGGATGGATCCTGGTAGTTGTTTCACCATTTTCCACTTTTTTTATGATTTCAAAATGTATATCTGCCATCGCTGCGATCTGGGGCAGATGAGTGATGCAGATTACCTGATGTGCCTGTCCGATCACCGCCATTTTTTCCGATACTTTCTGTGCGGTTCTGCCGCTGATACCGGTATCGATCTCATCAAAGATCAGTGTCTCGGTCTCATCCTTATCTGCAAGGATCGTCTTGATCGCCAGCATGATCCTGGAAAGTTCTCCTCCGGACACTACCTTCGCAAGCGGTCTGACCGGTTCCCCCGGATTCGTTGATATCCGAAATTCTATCTTATCATATCCATTTGCTGTATAATGATTCGCTCTTCCAAAGGATATTTCAAAAACAACATCAAGAAAATTCAGATCCTGCAGCCCTTGTTTTATGGATTCTGACAACTGTTCTCCATAAGTTTTCCTGCATTCTGAAAGCTTTTCACAAGCCTCTAAAAGCACCTCTTCCGCCTTCTCTGCCTTCTTCTCCAACTGTTGTTTATAGGCTTCATAATGGTACAAACGATCCAGTTCTTTTTGCTTTTCCTCCTGATAGGCAAGAACCTGCTCTATGGAAGAACCATACTTTGCCTTTAGGTGATTGAGCACATTGATCCGTTGCTCAAGCTCATAGTATTCCTCATCCGAAAATGATAATTCGGATACATAGGAAGATACCTCCCGGTTCACATCATTCATCAGATTCTCCACATCCGCCAACATACCGGACAGGGAGGACAACTGTTCGTCACAGTTTTCCACTCTTATGATCTCCTGGACTGCTCTTCCCACCAGTTCTCCTGCGCCGGTGCTTTCATACCCGATAAGGTTTTGCACTGCACCAAGGCTTTCCAATATTTTCTTGCTGTTTGATATTTTTCTGTATTTTTTTTCAAGAAGTTCATCTTCTCCAAAGGTAAGTTCTGCCTCTGCAATCTCCTGAATCTCAAATTCCAGAAAAGCAATTTCTCTTTTTCGTCCTTCTTCGTCAAGTTGATATTCTTCCAGCTCTTTTTTTAAAGCCGCCCACTCTTTATATGCACGGCTTGTTTTTTCTTTTTCCAGTTCTATCTTGGACTTTCCATATGCATCCAGTATCTCCAGCTGATGGTTCTGATATAATAATGATTGATGCTCATGCTGTCCATGGATATCCAGAAGCATAGCTGAGATTTCTCTGATCTGCGCTGCTGTACATATCTCACCATTTAACCGGCTGATACTGCGACCTGCAGTCATCTTTCGCGAAATGATGATCTGTCCGTCCTCCACTGCGATGTCCTTATCTTTCAGTGCCTGCAGACACTGGGGATTCTCCACTTGAAAAGCCAGCTCTACAAGAGCTGGCTTATCGGGACTGCGCAGCATCTCTTTTGACATTTTCTGTCCAAGTGCAAGATTCACAGACCCCATCAAAATAGATTTGCCGGCACCTGTCTCACCGGTCAATATATTAAGTCCATGACCAAATTCAACCTCAGCTTCATCAATCAATGCTAAATTTTTTACATGTAAATAGGATAACATTTTTTCTCCTCTTTATTCGTTTTTATTATCCAACATTTTCCTGATTTTTTCCATTAAAAGTAATGCTTCATCTGCACTTCGGATCGCACACATGATCGTGTTGTCTCCCGCTATGCAGCCTACGATCTCCGGAAACCTCATCTCATCGAGTGCTGCCGCTGCCGCCATAGCCATACCCGATACCGTTTTTACCACCAGGATATTCTGAGCAAGATCCATGGACTGAAAAGATGCCTTCAGAACATTGATATACTTTTTGCTCATCTCCTGGTCTACACTTTGCAGTACAGCATATCTGGAACCACCGCCCGGTTTGGCGATCTTTGTGAGTTTTAACTCTCTGATATCACGGGAAACAGTAGCCTGCGTCACCTGAAAACCACTCTCGTTTAATTTTTCAGCCAACTCTTCCTGTGTCTCGATATCATATTGATTGATCAGACGGATTATCTGTGAATGTCTCTCGATCTTCATTTGCTTCATCCTCCTAATTATTACTCATCTTATTACGAAGCGTTTCCAGAAAGCTTATATTATTGATCTTAATGATCCCTGTATCTTTTTTTGATTTTGAAATAATGATGCGGTCTCCAGTGACCATCGGAACACGTGCTGCCCCGTCAAAGGATGCCATACCCTGCTCTACACCGCCGTCTCTTCCTTCTCCCAGTTCCACTGTGATCACATCTTCCGCTGGAAATACAATACTTCTCGTATTCAGTGTATGAGGAGCCAGCGGAGTCATCAATATCAGTGATGCATCCGGTGAAATGATCGGTCCGCCGGCTGACAGGCTATAGCCTGTAGATCCCGTTGGCGTGGCAACGATGATGCCGTCCGCCTTATATGTATTGAGAAATGTGTCATTTACATAGTTATCAAACCGAACTACACGAAGCGCACCCTCCCTGCTGATCACGATATCATTCAGTGCGATATCAGTTGCGATTTTCTTTCCATCCCTCATCACCGTTCCCGTAAGCATCATCCGGCGCTCGATGGTAAACCGGTCACTCATCAGCCGATCAAGAGCCGGATAGATGGAGTGCTGATCGATCTCAGCCAGATAACCCAGTGTCCCAAGGTTGATACCAAACAGAGGTACCTCCTTATCCACCACATCCCTTGCTGCCTGCAAAAGAGTTCCGTCACCACCAAGTACGATCACGCACTGCATATCGTCAGGCATCTTTGATACATCTGTATAATGATAAGACTGAGAGTCATTCTTCTCATCAGCCTCAAGTATCAGACATTCTTTTTTATGACTGCCAAGATAATCGGCAATCCGATTGGTTATCGCATGGTTTTTATCTTTCACGCTGTTCGTTATAATTGTAAATTTATCCATTTCCGATTCTCCATTATTTTTCAAACGTATCGTTTTGCCTTGTATCCAAACATCCCGCTTCCAAATAGTTGCCGAAAGTTATCTGCTTGAAAGTTCTTTATGTGCCTCTGTTACTACCTGATCGATATCCACTCCCGCTTCAGGTGCGAATTCACCTTCCCCAAGCTTTCTGATATGAAGCAGATACTCTATATTTCCCTCCGGTCCTTTGATCGGAGAATACTCCAGATTCAGCACTTCAAAGGATATACTGAGTGCATATGCGATCACACTTTCGATCACTTCCTTATGCACTGCCGGGTCACGGACTACACCCTTTTTCCCGACTTTTTCCCTGCCTGCTTCAAACTGCGGTTTGATAAGACATACGATCTCACCGTCCGGTGTCATAAGATTACGGACAGGCAGCAGTACTTTCGTAAGTGAAATAAAGGATACATCAATCGATGTAAATTCTGAAAGTTCGTTGATATCATCCGGTACAACATATCGGATATTGGTACGTTCCATACAGACTACCCGCTCATCATTTCGCAGCTTCCAATCAAGCTGTCCGTGGCCCACATCGATAGAATAAACCTTCACTGCACCATTTTGCAGCATACAGTCTGTAAATCCTCCGGTAGAAGCTCCCACGTCCATACACACCTTCCCGGAAAGGGTCACACCAAAATGTGTCATGGCTTTCTCAAGCTTTAACCCGCCCCTGCTCACATAAGGAAGGGTATGTCCTTTTACCGTTACTTCCACGGTATCCTGAAACATCGATCCCGCCTTATCTTCTCTTTGTCCATTCACCAGAACATTCCCTGCCATGATGATCGCTTTTGCTTTCTCTCTGGAAGGTGCCAGTCCACGGCTGACTACCAGTACATCTAATCTTTCCTTCATTCAAGTTCCTCTTTCCATCTGTCTATTCTCGAGACGATCGAATCCGCATCCATCTGCTGCTGCTTCATCAGATCTCCCACACTTCCATGAGACACAAAATGATCTTCGATCGCTACGATCCGAACCTTTGGTCCCTGTGTTTTCTCGCTGTAATATTCAAGGATTTTTTCACCAAATCCACCATTTTTCACATTTTCTTCCAGTGTGACCACCAGATCATGGTTTTCTGAAAGTTCATCCAGAAGTTTTGTATCCAGAGGCTTTACGAAACGCATGTTTACAAGTGTAACTTCACATCCCGATTCTTTCAGCTTCTCGCAGACCTCCTGTGCGGTTTTTACCATACTTCCAATTGCGGCTAAGGCAATCTTCTTACCCTGATGGATGATCTCACCTTTTCCCATCTCGATCGGAGCTCTGTATTCTTCCAGTCCATCGTAAGCTTCTCCTCTTGGATATCGGATAGCTACAGGACCTTCCTGTTTGATCGCAAACTTCATCATATCGGATAATTCCCATTTGTTTTTCGGTGCCATCAGTGTCATATTCGGCATCATGGAAAGATAAGTCAGATCAAAACATCCGTGATGGGTTTCTCCATCACTTCCCACCAGACCTGCACGATCAACAGCAAATACTACCGGCAGATTCTGCATACATACATCATGAAGGATCTGATCCACCGCTCTTTGAAGAAAAGAGGAATACACTGCGACTACAGGGCGCATCCCCCCAAGGGCAAGACCTGCTGCAAATGTAACTGCATGTTCTTCCGCTATCCCCACATCAAATAAACGCTCCGGAAACATATTTCCAAATCGTTTTAATCCTGTTCCCGGTACCATAGCTGCAGATACTGCCACCACATCTGGCTCTCTGTCGCCAAACTTTCTCATGACTGTCGAAAAGATATCGGTATATGTTGCCTTACCATTGGACTTTGGAAGTCCCGTATCGATTTCAAAAGGTCCTGCCCCGTGAAATCTTGCCGGATGGCGCATCGCAGGAACATATCCCCTGCCTTTTTCTGTCAGGACATGGATCAGTACCGGACCTGGTTTTCTCTTTGCTTCTTTCAGCACCTTTACCATCTGGTTGATATTATGCCCGTCAACAGGTCCAAGATAAGTAAGACCCATATTTTCAAAAAGCATACCCGGGATCAAAAACTGTTTGATGCTGCTCTTCGTTTTATGGATCGCATCCACCATGCTGTCTCCCACTTTAGGAATCTTCTTCAGTGCATTGGTCACACCGACCTTAAGATCTGTGTAAGAAGATGCTGTTCTGATATTTCCCAGATACTCAGACATGCCGCCCACATTTTTCGTGATCGACATCTCGTTATCGTTTAGTATGATGATAAAGTTTTTCTTCAGTTCAGCAGCGTTGTTCAATGCCTCATATGCCATCCCGCCGGTAAGTGCTCCATCTCCGATGACCGAAATCACCGAATAGTCCTCCCCTTTAAGATCACGGGCCTGGACCATGCCCAAGCCTGCGGAAATTGATGTGGAACTATGTCCCGTATCAAAAGCGTCACAGGGGCTTTCACTTCTTTTTGGAAAGCCACTGAGTCCTCCTGTCTTTCTGAGCGTCGCAAACTGATCTTTTCTTCCAGTCAGTATCTTATGTGTGTAGGCCTGATGCCCTACATCCCAGATCAGCTTATCCTCAGGGAAATCCAGCACTCTGTGCAATGCTATGGTAAGCTCTACAGCTCCCAGATTAGAAGCAAGATGTCCCCCGGTCTCGCTGAGCGATTCTATCAAAAATTGTCTGATATCCCCTGCCAGCTGCTCACATTCAGCCGACGTCAACATTTTTACATCATTTGGTTTTTTTATTTTATCTAACACCATAATCAGTTACCCGTCCTTTGGTGATCATTTCTTACGATTCACCAGATACAACACCAGTTCTCGTAAGAAAATATTCTTTTGTGAAAATTCATCCAGCAGCTCTACTGCTTCTTTGGAGATGATTTCCACGTCTTTCGAAGCCTGCGGCAGTCCCCGAAGAGTCACATATGTCACTTTATGATTTTTTTCATCACTGAATACCGGTTTCCCAAGTTCTTGTGTTGTACTTGTCACATCGAGAATATCATCTCTTATCTGGAAAGCCAGTCCTATTTTATTTCCTATCACTTCTATCTGGTCAACCTCTTCCTTTGATGCTCCCGCCAAAATCGCACCTATCATCATAGGTGCTTCGATAAGAGCCGAGGTTTTATTCTTGTATATATAATCCAGCATATCCCTGCCAAATGGTTTGCCTTCGTTGGTCACATCCACACTCTGGCCGCCAAGCATACCGAAAATGCCGGTTTTATCCGTTAGTACTAAAAGCGCCCTGCCAATCTGACAATTCTCTGGTTCCATAAGAAATGCCTTACAAGCCGTCTCATATGCATAATTCAAAAGAGCATCACCACTAAGGATGCCCAGTGCTTCCCCATATACAAAGTGGGTAGTTTTCTTTCCCCGCCTATATTCGTCATTATCTATCGCCGGAAGATCATCATGGATGAGCGATGAGGTATGGATCATCTCTATCGCTGCCATAAAAGGTTCTATCACCTTTGATGTGCCGCCAAACATCCGGTAAGTCTCCATCATGAGCATGGGACGAAGTCTCTTTCCGCCTGCCTGCATACTGTAATTGATCGCAGAAGCAAGTTCTTTGGCAAATCCTTCCTCTCTTGGAAGAAAAGAAGCGATTCTCTCTTCTATACTGTTTTTCTTTTGTTCCAGTTCGTCTTTAAAATTCACTCAATTCACCATTTTCATTCAGTTTCATCATCTTTTTTTCAACAGTGTCGATCTTTTTACTGCATTCTTTCAGGAGTTCCATCCCTTTTTGGTACATGACAAAAGCTTCCTCCAAGGATGCCTCGCCGCCTTCAAGCTGCTCAACAATCGTATCAAGTGCCAAAAAAGACTCCTCTATACTCATCACTTTCTTTGCCATTCCTTAACTCCCTCTTCTTTTTTCTCTGTGCGTGACCAGATCCTGCCATCACTGACATGGATACACAAAAGCTCGCCCTCTTCTACCTGGTCTACCTTTGTCACGGCCTTATGGTCTTCTCTTTCCACATAGGAAAATCCCTGATTCAGTTTATTAAGAGGGGATAAACCCTTCATCCGTTCTATATACAGTCCCAGACTGTGTCTCTTTTTCATGATAGTCTGTTCCATCAAAAGCTGCAGGCGTTCCTCCTGCTTGATCAGATACATTCTCTTATCATTGATCAGATTCTCCGGGCTCAGGTAACCAAGTTTGGTCCGATAATGTTCCAGTCTTTGCTTTTGTATCATCAGACGGTTATTCATCACATAATCAAGCCTTTTTCCATATCCCTGGATCTGTTCTTCCAACACTTTAAAATCAAAGACAGCAAGTTCTGCTGCTGCCGACGGAGTCGGAGCCCGAAGATCCGCCACGTAATCCGCTATCGTAACATCTGTCTCGTGACCCACCGCCGAAATGACCGGCGTCTTACAGTTAAAGATAGCCCGTGCAACATCCTCTTCATTAAATGCCCACAGATCCTCTATAGAACCGCCGCCGCGCCCTACGATCATCACATCAACGCCCAGATCATCAAGAGCCTCTATCCCCCGTACGATACTTGCCTTCGCAGCGTCTCCCTGTACAAGGGCCGGATAAAGAATGATCTCAATATAGGGATTCCTTCGGTAAGTAATATTTCGTATGTCCTGTATCGCTGCTCCTGTCGGTGCTGTTACTACCCCAAGTCTTTTGATATACTTCGGTATGGGCTGCTTATATTCTGCGGAAAACATCCCCATCTCTTCAAGTTCCTGCTTCAAAGCAAGAAATCGTTCATAAAGGATACCCTCACCCTCCAGGGTGATTTCTCTTACGTAAAGCTGATATCTTCCATCTCTCTCATAGACACTGACACTTCCGCTGGTGATAACTTTATCCCCGTCTTTCATGCGAAAAGCCAGTCCCTTTCTCTGTCCCGCGAACATGACACAGGAAATGGCACCGGAGGCGTCTTTCAGGGAAAAATACAGATGTCCCGAAGTATGATATTTGCAGTTACTGACTTCACCGCGGATCTGGATACGGCTCAGCATAAAGTCCTGACTGAACATATTCTTAATGTAATTATTGACCTGTCCTACTGAATATACGCTACTCATTCACCTTTACCAGTTTACCTAATACACCATTTATAAATGATGGTGAGTCATCTCCGCCAAATTTTTTAGCAAGTTCTACAGCCTCATTGATCGCCACCCCTGTAGGGATATCCTCGTCAAATAAAATCTCATAGGCTGCCAGACGAAGTACGGTCAGATCTACTTTTCCCATACGTGCGATCTTCCATCCCTTACTGATCTGATTGAGCATCTCATCAATCTGTGGAAGTTTGTCCTGGATCTTTTTAAGCTTCTCCTGGATGTACTTCTCATCTTTATCTTTCAGATCCTCAATCCCCTCAAGATACAATGTGCTCTGCTCCGGCATCTCTTCTGTCTCGTTGAATTCTGTAATAAACAATAATTGAAATATACTTTCTCTAAGTTCTCTTCTTCCCATGGTATCCTCCGGATTATCTTCTATGTTTGACAGCATATGATCTGCTGCCAGGGCTTTTGTGCCCACTATGTCGAAAAAAGGGCGTCTTTTAACCAGACCCCCTATCTTTCGCTCAAACCACTCATAAATCTTTTATTTTGTCTGTTCAAATTCTACACTGGCGATACTGATATTTACATCAGAAACCTGCAGACCAGTCATATTCTCTATAGCCGTCTTTACTCTTTCCTGCACTTTTCTGCTTGTCTCCGGAATACTATATCCATAATCCAGATTCAGGTTCAGATCGACCGATACGGACTCTTCCAGAACGTCAATCTTAACTCCCTTAGACAGATTCTTCATGCCAAGTTTACCTACCAGCTCATTGGTGATATTCCCTGCCATAGAGGCAACACCTTCAACTTCTGTCGCTGCAAGTCCTGCAATGATCGCAACTACTTCATCTGCGATCTGGACTTTTCCGATCGTCTGATCATCATATATCGTATAAGTATCTCTTACATCTTTTTTATTCTCAGCCATATCAACCCTCCTAGATTAAATACA
The DNA here is from genome assembly GCA_009929525.1 of Clostridia bacterium. Taxonomy (GTDB): domain Bacteria; phylum Bacillota; class Clostridia; order Lachnospirales; family Lachnospiraceae; genus Oliverpabstia. The sequence goes on from SAAH01000005.1 coordinate 43,024, forward strand.
TCTCGCAAAAACACCTAATTTCTATTCATTATACCAAAAACCATTTGAAATTAAAAGGGGTTTCCCTAGTTTTTGCTAAACTCCTCCAACTTAAGGCCTTCATTTCTATTGAGGGTCATGCCCACACTCCATGGATTGATAAACAGGAGCAGCGGATTTCCACGCATATCTTTTACCTTCTTCATATCGGATGTTCCTGTCAATTTTTCAAGATCCACTTCATCCTTGTTGATGATCCAACGAATATGCTCATATGGCAGACTTTCCAGACGTATCTCCACATTATATTCATTTTCCAGACGATACTTGAGCACCTCAAACTGCAGCACACCTACTACACCAACGATAATTTCTTCCATACCACCCATTGCTTCCTGGAAAATCTGGATAGCTCCTTCCTGAGCGATCTGGTTTATCCCCTTTACAAACTGTTTCCTCTTCATACTGTCAAGCAGGCTGACACGGGCAAAATGCTCCGGTGCAAAGGTCGGGATACCTTCATATTCAAACTTCTTACCAAAAGTACACACTGTATCTCCAATAGAAAAGATACCCGGATCAAATACACCGATGATATCTCCTGCATAGGCTTCCTCCACGATATGACGATCCTGTGCCATCATCTGCTGAGGCTGGGAAAGACGCATCTTTTTATTCCCCTGTACATGATAGACTTCCATGCCTGCGTCAAACTTACCGGAACAGATACGCATAAATGCGATCCTGTCACGGTGAGCCTTATTCATATTTGCCTGGATCTTGAATACGAACGCAGAAAATTCTTCTGTCATCGGATCGATCACGCCACAGTCTGCTTCTCTTGGCAGCGGTGAAGTCGTCATCTTAAGGAAATGCATCAAAAATGTCTCCACACCAAAGTTCGTCAATGCAGAGCCGAAAAATACAGGAGATAATTTTCCCTGACTCACTTCTTCCATATCAAACTCTGCACTTGCCCCGTCAAGAAGTTCCGTCTCATCCAAAAGCTGCTCTTTTTGATCCGCATCCATGATCTCATCGATCCTTGGATCATCCAGTGCGATCTCCTCGATCAGGCCTTCCTTCGTTCCCTTCATTGTATCAGAGAAAGTAAGTACTTTTTGGCTTTCTCGATCAAAAACGCCACGGAACTTCTTACCGGAACCTATTGGCCAGTTGATCGGACAGGTTGGGATACCCAGTTCTTTTTCAATGTCATCTAATAATTCGAAGGTATCATTGGCATCACGGTCCATCTTATTGATAAATGTAAAGATGGGGATATGACGCATAGCACATACCTTAAAAAGTTTTCTTGTCTGAGCCTCCACACCTTTTGATGCATCGATAACCATCACTGCAGAATCTGCCGCCATCAGTGTACGGTAAGTATCCTCCGAAAAGTCCTGATGTCCAGGTGTATCCAGAATATTGATGCAATATCCATCATAATTAAACTGCAAAACAGAAGAGGTAACTGAGATACCTCTCTCTTTTTCTATCTCCATCCAGTCTGAAACTGCATGGCGGGCAGTCGCTTTTCCTTTTACACTGCCTGCCAGATTGATCGCACCTCCGTACAAAAGAAACTTTTCCGTAAGAGTAGTTTTTCCTGCATCCGGATGTGAGATAATTGCAAATGTTCTTCTTTTCTTTATTTCATTGGTAAAATCAGTCACTTAAGAGACCTCCATCTATTGATATCATGCAGCTGACTTACACTCCCGATATTTTAACTCCAAACGGTATAGAGCAAAATACCGCAGACCGTACTGCTGCAATATGATTAATAGTTATAAAATCAGTGCTATCTATTTCGCAATGCACACTTTAGCTATTTTAGTATATGTTCTTTCCAACTGTCAAGGTATAATTGTGGCGGCGGCCATTAATAATGCCAACAGCAAAATATTTCCCACAGTAAAACAGATCAGATATTTTCCCTGAATCCCCGGATACACACTTACGATCTGTTTATAAGAGATCAGACTTGCCATGGAAGCGATCAAAGTTCCCAGACCTCCCAGATTTGTTCCGACGATCAGGCACTCCCATTTTTGTGTAAAACCTGAAAGGAGCAGGGCTGCCGGAACATTGCTTATCACCTGACTGGAAAGTATGCCCGCAAGTTCTTCATGCCCAACGATCATTTTTTCCAGAAACATCCTAAAAAACTCTATGCGTGCCATATTTCCAACAAAAACAAAGAATCCCACGAAGGTACCGAGGAGTGCATAATCTATACGGCACAAGATTTCTCTGTCTCTTATCAGCAGACTGCCCGCCACTAACAATACGATGATCGGTGTTGGCAATATTTTTGCCACCCCCATAAGGCAGATTCCAAATAATACTGCATAAAGCAGCAGATCCTTTTTGGAAATGATTTCTTCTGATTTTTTTCTCCCATTGGCATGATCTGAAGTTTCACAAAAACCATATATTTTTTCTCTCTTAAAGAAAAACACTGCAGCAAAAAGGACTGCTCCGGTCAATACTGTATAGGGAAGCATAAGCACTAAAAAACTGCCAACTCCAATCTTTGACTGTGAATACAGGTAAAGGTTTTGGGGATTGCCAACCGGTGTCAGACTGCTTCCCATGTTCGCAGCCAACGTCTGCATCACCACTACCGGAATCACCAGCTTTTCCTTTTGGCATATCTTAAGTACCACGATTCCAAAAGGAACAAAGGTGATCAGTGCCACATCATTTGTTATGACCATGGAGAAAAAGAATGGCAAAAACACAAGGATCCATACCAGTTGCCAACTGTCATGGACTTTTCCAAGCATCCAGTCTCCCACCATCCGAAATGCACCCATTTTCTGCAGCCCTGCCATAACTGCCATCAGGCAGAACAACAAACCCAACGTATGCCAGTCAATATATCCCGCATATGCCTTGTCCGGCACTACAAATATCATCGATCCCAAAGCCAATATCATCGATACGACTAACACAACTTCTCTTTTAAAAAACAAAACCACACGACTCATCATCACCCTGTTCTCATCAGATCCTATATGATTTTAGGATCTTTCTTCTTTCTTTGTAATCAGGCATAACAGATTCCACCACTTTCCAGAATCTTTCCGAATGGTTCATCTCCACCCTGTGGGCCAGTTCATGCACCACCACATAATCAAGAATCTCTATCGGCATCAAAATCAACTTCCAGTTAAAGTTCAGATTACCCTTGCTGCTGCAGCTTCCCCATCTGGTTTTTTGTTCTCTCAAAGTCACCAGCCCATAGGTAACCCCCATGATCCCCGCATAATACCGGATTCTCTCCGGAAATACATGCTTCGCTTTTTCAATCCCCTGTTTTCTCACTTCATCAGTGATCAATTCATTATTTTTCACCGCTGCACGCGCTTCCTCCTGATGCTTTTCAATCCAGTTTTTCTTTTCCATCAGGAACTTTTCTATCATTCTTTGCGAGGTGCGATAAGGGGAACGTACCACCAGAGTTCCATCTGTTTTTATCTGGATCGCTATCGTCTTTCTGCCGGATTTTATCCACTGGTATTCCATATTACTATCTTTCATTCCTTTCTAAACTGCTTCTATCATCCAATCCCTACATGTTTTTTCGCCATATCCAAACGATCATAAAACTGTTCATAAAAGTCCTGTGCTCCATCATAGGGTTCTCTAAAAAACTGTTCCAAAAGATATAGATTGGTTTTTCTTACCATCACTTCATTTTGGATCCCACGTAATATCCGCTGAACATCTTTTTGAAAATAATGCCAGTCCGATATAAATCTCTCATATTTTTTCAGTTCCGGTGTATCCAGCCAGTTTTTAATCTTAACCTTTGTCTTTGGTTCCTTCCTACACTCATAAATCTGAAGAAAATACTGAAAATCCCCATCATCATAACACCGCCCCAACGGAAAAAGCCGGCAGATCCCCGGACGGATCGTATGGATATTACATCGCCCCTTCTCATTTAGAAAAGCACATCTTTGAGATACACCTACCATCTTTAGATTAGGCAGGATAATCCCATCTACTACATGCAGTTCTACACAAGTCTGCAAAAGTTCATCAAAGCTGCACTCCAGATTCACTGTCAGCCGGAAGATATCATTTGGATCCAGTAAAATAGATTCTCCCATGCCCTGACAGCAATCTGAGCACCCCTCACAGTCCCCGCATCCAGCTTTTACCATATCATTTGAATTGTATAGTTTTCCATCTGTGATGTCTTTTAAGTCTATTTCTCGTTCCATGTATTTTGATTCTCCTTTTATGCCGATCTTGCTGGCTATCTATTCTTTCTTGTGTTGCTTGCTGCTTGATTTGATTTAATTTGATTTGAAACTAGTTTATTCTATCATATATTTTTGGGGGTGTTAATCTCTTTTATGCTTTTGGGGTGATTTTGTGAAATGATTGGGATGGTTTTTGGTGGTCAAATCAGAGCGAATGGGATTTCATGGGGACGCCATAACTTTTGCTTTCATGGGGACGCCATAACTTTTGCTTTCATGGGGACGCCATAACTTTTGCTTTCATGGGGACGCCATAACTTTTGCGTAGGAGGATTTTCCAAACGAGAGCAGAGAACTCCCAAGCTAACGGCCAACCCGCACTAAGCTCATCGCCAGAGGGCTCTTCGCTAAGTGCTTGCTAGGCCGTGGATCTCGTGAGCTTCTCTAAACGCTCTCAAATTGTTTGGAAAATCCTCCTACGCAAAAGTTTTGGCTGGCTGTTGGATGCGTGAGATGGTATGTTTGGATTTCTTGGAATTAAAATGTATGCAAGGAAGGAAACAAGTTTGAGGCTTCTGAGAAATTATATATACGTTATAAAAAGTATCTCCGCGGCATATAGAATCTTTTTTCTTTTTCTGCCACACATTTTTCAAAAAGTGAGGCATGTTTATCCCAAACTGAGTCTATATGCCTAATTCCACTCATTTTCTCCTAATATTCTTGAATTTCTCTCTGAAATCGAGGTACTGGCTTTGATTTTTTACATATATGCCACATGCCACAAATCTATCTTTTGTTTGCCTTTCTATCACCTGTGTATTCCTGAAACCAGAACTCATGTAAAGAAGTAAATCTTGAAACTCCTGAGAAGTCGCACGCAATACACCATGCAATTTATCCAGCCCAGCTAGCTCTTCTCATCTCCAACACCCAGCTATCCCAGCATAGGCTGCTTAGGGCAGGAGAAGGGAGGCGTGCCTGCATTGGAGTTGGCTGATGATAATCTTAGGGGGAAGGCGGCAGGTTCTATGGAGTGGGATGTGCTCACCAAAGCACATCTCAAGGTCACCTGAGGTGTGTATGCATCAGGCATACATGCCGAATGTGACCGATCTTCATAAAACCTGTCGCCTTCCCCCTTAGATTTTCACAGCGAAACTCCCTCGCAGGCACGCCTCCCTTCCCCTGCCCTAAGCAGTCTATGCTGGGATAGCGTCCCCCTCACCCTAAACACTCTATGTCGGGATAGCGTCCCCTCACCCTAAACACTCCATGCCAGAATAACGTCCCACCTTATTTCTCCTCGCCAACCTCTTCACCTCCACGCATTGGTGTAATAACAATATTCTCCGCTGGCACCCCCGTCTTTCTCTTCACGATATCCTCAATCTGTGCCCTGCTGGCATCATCTACAGTTTCTGAAGGTACCACGATATCCGCCGTCTCTCCTGTCAGGTTTACCACCACATCAGGAAAACCTTTTGCCTCCAGAAGCAGTTCTGCTGCTGATTCTTTCTCGACCATATCTGTCATACTGACCATGCTTGCAACGGCGCTTTGCCGTTCCTGTTCTGTCAGATCTGAATTATTGATGATCTCAAGCAATGTTTCTTTGTTCTGTGAACGGATCTGCTCCCTGTCCACCCGGGCCTGTGCCATATATGTAGAAGCACCGGTAAGAACGGCTTCTCCTGGTATATCTGTTGCTGCATCAGCGGTATCGCTGTTTGTCTCACTTCCTTCTTCCAGTGCAGCCGTCTCATCGGTGATATCCCCATCAAGGCTTTCTATGTCACTGAGTATGGAATCCATATCAGTTGCTGTATCAGAAGCCTCTGTTTCATTCTTTGTATTTTTTGCTGAAGTGTCTGTAGTCTTTAACTTTGAATCCGAGTAGCTGATATATCCGGCTGCTGCTATCATAACTGCCAGTGCTGTGATGATGATTTGATTTTTCTTAAAAATTTTCTTCACTGCCTCTCTCCTCACTTCATTTTCAATACTTTGATTTTATGGGCTTCCACATGAAATAAAGCCATCACCGCTTCCTGTATCTGTTGTACCAGTACCGGATCATCTCCCCCCTCAGCGATCACCAGGACTCCCCTTATCTCAGGATACGTCTCAGAAGCAACGTATGGTATCTGACTCCCATCGTCTGTCTCCTCAAAAACGGTTGTCTCCTGACTACTCGTGGACTGGCTGTCATTTTCTAAACCCTCCCCGTCTTTTTGAGTAGTACTCTCCATATCCGTCGGACTATCCTTCTCTACAATCTTCCTTCCAGTAGATTCCATCGTGATCACAACCTGAACACTCCCAACCCCCTGGACTTTTGAAAGTGCCTGGGTAAGCTGCTGCTCGTATTCCATTCGGATATCTGAACCTGCCGCCATCTCATTTTGATCCGGCTGCTCCCCGTTTTCATTTTTTGCATCTGTTTTTGGATCTGCTTTTTTTACTGGGAGTGCAACAACCAGAAGCAAAAGACCTGCCAGCCCACAGACGATCCACTGCTCTTTTTTCATTTTCTTTACTGCGGTTATCACTCTATCCTTCATACTTTACCCCTGTATCATTATATTTATATTCGCAGCCGGAATATGATAGACTTCTTCTAATTCGTTTTTTAAATATTTCTCCTGCTCTGATTTTGAGGAAACCACGTGTTTGTGTTCTTTCTCTGCATTAAGCGATTGTTTTATCACCAGTGATATCTCATTCAATTCCAAGGAATCGCGGTCAAAGAATGTAACTGTACACCTGCTCACCACGTAACCATAACTTAATAGAAGTTCCCCGATCTGACCTTTCATCTCGCGTTCGCAGGCATTTTTTACATAATCTTCTCCTACGATTTCCTGGCGAGCGGACTCTCTTAACAACTCTTCATATTCCTCATCCAGTGAATCTGCCAATACCTGCTGACTCAGTTTTGTTTCCAGCCCTGTCACCTGAAGAAGCGGTTTTAAAAGTAAGATCACAAGGATCATCCCCATAAAATACCGCAAATATTTTCTCTCCTCACTGCCCGGAAGAAAATTCATGACTGCTGACAAAAAAATAAAGTAAAATGCGATATTCCTCACCCATTCAGATATCCATTCCATATTACGCCATTCCTATCCCAGTGTTCCCGCCAGTATAGCTACCGTCAGCAAAAATAAAATCTCCACAGTAAACAAAAGTCTGAGCAAAAGTGCGATGCTCTCTCCCATCATCTGGACGCATCCAACGATACGCTTGTCTGTGATCGGTTGGACCAATGCTGCGGTCAGCTGATAAAGCACTGAACTTACCCCCAGCGAAACAAGAGGGACGATGGCGGCCAAAACCATAATGATCACTGCCGCAGCTCCAATACAGTTTTTCACAAGAACAGCTGATCCCAGTACCATCTGGGTCACACCGCTGAATATATTTCCCACCCCCGGGATTGCTCCTGCTGTTTTCCCTATCACAGTACGTTTCAGTGCATCAACAGCCGGTGAGATCAGTCTCTGCACCAACTGCATGCCGAGCATAACACCTACGATCGTCTTTAACACCCATATGATCCCATTTTTCAGAAGTTCCGTCAGTTTTGAGAGAAATTCCTCCCGGGTCAGATAGTTGATCAATTCCATCAACAGATAAATGCGAACACACGGAACAAGTATCTTCAATATTATTTTTTCCGACAAAAAGATAATGATCATGATCATCTGATAAAATACAGTCGCCGTAGATATTCCCGAAGCCACTCCCATCGCCAGATAATAAGACGGAAGCAGCGCCTTCATAAATGTCATAATGCCATTTAACGTATCTTCTATCTGCCCTGCAAAACTTTCAAAGGTTTTTAAAAGCATCACAAACAGCAGAAGATACACCATGTAAAATGAAATTTCTCCTATCTGCTGATTTTGAAATACCTGTGACAGATTCGACAATATGGAAGCCAGAAGGACCAGGAAAATGATCTGGATGAAAGTATTTTTTTGTATACCCACTGCCTCTTCTAATAATTTTCCAAATGCTTCCTTAAGCATATTACTGTCCAGTGCCTGTTTTCCCTCTTTTAGATTGTTCATCATCTCACCAAAAGAAATATCATCCTCCAAAAGTGCATCAACTGCCCGTTCAACTTCCCGAAGCTCCATATCTCCCATGATTTCTTCTTCAATATATTCTTCTTTGTTATATCCCTCATCGTTATATGATTTTTCCTCATCCTGATCAGCAGATGTAAGACATGTACTCCCCCCTAGAGCTAAGACAAATACCACTAGGATCAGGAGGCATTTGCTGCGTCCCCTCCTATCCCAAAAATTCATGTATCGTCTCCAAAAGTGCTGTTAGCACCGGCATGCTGACAGCAAGGACAGCCAGTCTTCCAAAGAGTTCCACCTGACTGGCTATTGCCGAATATCCTGCATCTTTACAGATTCCAGCCGAAAACTGACCGATGTATGTGATTCCTATCATTTTCAGAAGAATATTCATATAAGCTGTCTCCACTGGTATGTATTCCTGAATACTCTTTATCGCCTCCAAAAGATAAGACAATTTCCCCACTGCAAGAAAAAGAATCATCAGGCCTGCTGCCAGTGTGACATAAAAAGAATATTCCGGCTTTACTTCTTTTACAAGAATCGCCAGAAAAACTCCCGCAATCCCTATCACTGATATTCGGATAATCTCCATACGTCTCATCTTCTCCTATAAAGAGAACAGCTTTTTAATAGTTTCAAATAACTCGTAGATATAAGGAAGCAGCCAGAACAATACCAGGATCAGTCCCGCAAGACTGGTCAAAAAAGCCTGTTCTTCACGCCCACTGTGTTTTAGGACCTGGCTGAGAACTGACACAAGGATTCCCACAGCGCCTATTTTGAAAATAATACTAACCTCCACGACCGCCTCCCTCCTTTTCCCGCCTCTTTGTATCACAACAGCAATATCACAAAAAAGGCCCCGCCAAGAATCCCAAGGCTCCGAAATAATTTTCTTTTTCCCGGAAGTTCTGTCATTAACAGTTCCATCTTCTGCCCCTGTTCCTTCAGATATCGGTCTAGAAGATGGATCTGCATCTGTTTGTCCAGATACCCCAGGCTGCTTACTGTCTGATAAAATGCTTCCAAATCTTCCTTCCAAAGGCAGGTATCCTTCAGTTCTCTTTTCATCGTCTGTTCAAGCACCTCTGAGAATTCTTCTCCCGATGACTTTCTCAGATTGCATGCCAGGCTGCATAAAAATCCTGCAAAAGGAGGTTTTACTTTTCCTCCGATCCGTTCAAGTGCTTCTACTAATGTGGAAGATGCAAATGTAATCTCTCCCTTTAAGCAATCTGCTATATGCATCAATATTTTAATCTGATTGATTCTCCCCTGACACTGCTGACTTTTCCAAAAACCCAGTCCTGCACATGCTGCAAATAAAAAAATGGAGCCAGCTATTTTTATCATATTTTTGACTCCCGTTGATACAAACAAGTTCCTCTTCCATCATAAATTTCAGAGACATTTCCGGCTGCACACCTGTTTTCGTTTTGCAGTATGATATAACGTTCAAATATATGTTCCTTCATCAGCCGGTTCAAAAGAGGTTTTTGCTGGATTTCTTCGATGGAGCTTCCATGTACCGTCGCAAGAAGCTTGCATCCACAGTTCAGGGTCATTTCAATCGCATTGATATCCTCATAGTTACCAAGCTCATCGACTGCAATGACTGCCGGCGACATGGAACGGATCAGCATCATCATCCCCTCTGATTTTGGACAGCAGTCCAGAAGGTCAGTCCGTATCCCCACATCATTTTGGGGAATTCCCTGATAACTTCCTCCAATCTCAGACCGCTCATCCACAACCCCAACGGTACACCCCGCAAATCGATCCGTCCCATCTGATATCTGGCGTACCAGATCCCGCAATAAGGTAGTCTTCCCGCAGCGGGGCGGGGAAATGATCAATGTATGGCACACCTGATCACTTTGGATCACAAACGGCAGGATTTTGTCTGCACACCCCATGACCTGATGGGAAAAACGGATATTGATACAGGCGATCTGCTGTACACCCTTAACCTGATGTTTTTCCAATATGATCTTGCCTGTAACACCAACCCTGTGTCCTCCCTGGATTGTTAAAAATCCCTGTCTTAATTCCTCTTCATATGCATATAGCGAATACTGGCTCAGATATTCCATGGTTGTCCTTATCTCCTCCTGCCTGACCAGATAGGCCAGTTCTCTGTGGTGTGTTAATATCCCCTGCATTGATACAAAATACTCCGTTCCATCCTGCCATAAAATCAATGGTTTTCCTGCCCTTAGCCGGATTTCCTGGAGCAGCTCCGAATCCCAGGGTGCCTGCTTTAATATTTCCCGGATGGTTCCCGGAAACAGACGAAGAATCTCCTCCCGCTTCATTCTCATCACCTCTTACTTATATATATGTGGACAACCGATAAATATGTGAAGAATCCTGCTTGCCGGATTCGCCTCCTGTGTCGGTCCGATTGGTTATCGCAGTTCGCCTCTGACACAAAAAAATGGAACTGTCCGCCGTCCATAAGATCAACGAGACAATTCCACTTCTTTTACTATGATTTTTCCTTCCCAGTCATCAGGAGTACAAATCTTCACGGTATATTCATTCCAAAGGTTCAGATCATAAAACCTGCATTTTTCATAAAGAAGCTGATCAAGTTCACAACTGATTCCTTCCCCTGTGAACTTCAGATAGCTTTCCTTTTTGGTCCAGAAATGATAAAAGCTTTCTGCACTTCTTCCTTCCTGTTCAAACTGCAGCATTTCTGATGGGGATAAAATTTTATTTGCAATTTTTTCAATTCTTCCCTCAGCATGATGCTGTATATCGATTCCCACAGGAACATCTGCCACCACACAGGCAACGTATTCTCCTGAGTGGCTGATATTAAAAAAGATATCTTCATGTTCTCTCAGATAAGGTTTACCCGATACTCCCACTTGGATCGGCTCTTCCTCAGCCTTAAGACTGATCTGGTACATTTCCCAGACCAGTTGGGACAACAGTTCTCTTCCGCAGCGGGTCTGTTCCCCTGCTTCTTTTTTTAGTGTACTCAAAGATTTGTTCTTTTCGTGCAAAACTTCAAGTTTTGTCCATCCACACATGACATCCTGTGAATGTTCTGTATGAATCTTTCTCATAGGAATCTCCCTTATACTTTCTGTTTTTTTGGTGCTTCCTCTATCTCATCCAGGAATCTGGATGTCTTTAACTGTTTTCCAAAGCGCTCTTCCACCGAGTATAGATGAAGTTCCTTCTTTGCCCGTGTCATTCCCACATAGAACATCCTTCTCTCTTCCTCTATCTCTACATCCAGTACGGCTTTGTGGTAAGGAATGCTCCCCTCATTGACATCAAGGATATAAACTCTCTCAAACTCTAAACCCTTTGCACTGTGAAGGGTAGAGATCGTGACCGCTTCTGTCTGAAGACGGATCCTGTCCGCATGCTCCTTCAGCTTCTCCTTGTACTCTTCCATGTAGTCAAACCATTCTTGGTAAGTCTGATATCCTTTTGCACTCTCCTGTATCTCCCGAAGTATATCATAGAGTTCATCCACTTTGATCCGGCGATAATCTGCATATTCCTTCAGATATTCATCATATCCGATCCCATAACGGATATAATTGATCGCCGCGTAAGGATTCATATTTTTCATGATTTTTATATCGTGTTCAAACTTTTCTATGCGGTCACACATCCATTCTTTCCCCTCATAGAACTGATACAAAATCTCAAATGGCATCTCTTTCTCATAAAATGCCTCTCTGGACAGATACCGGTTAGGACGATTCATGATCGCAAGGAAATCACTCCTGCCGCGTCCACCCATAGCCAGTTTCATATAGGATACCATATTCCTGGCGAGCCAGTGCTCATACAGATTGGGAAGTACATCTCTCATCGTAAAGGGGAGATTATATTCCATCATCCGCTCCACACTCATCCTGCTCCCCACATTTGTCCGGAATAACACTGCGATTTCCCTGCAGGGACACCCTTCCTCCAGATCTTTTTGGATGCTCTTAATCATCCAGGAAGTCTCCTCACTTTCATTTTCAAAAGTACGACACTCTATCACTTTTCCTTTTGGATTCTCTGTTTCCAACTGCTTATCAAAACGTGCATCATTCCACCGGATCAGATTCTGAGATTTTTCAACAATCTCACCCGAACAGCGATAATTCTGTTTTAATATGAGCTGTTCCATCCCCGGATAGTCCTTCGGAACATGAAGCATGATCTCCGGTTTGGCACCTCTGAAACGGTAAATAGACTGATCATCATCTCCCACAAGAAAGAGGTTATTCTCCGGCAATGCCAGCAGCCGGACAATATCATACTGTATCTGATTGACATCCTGGAACTCATCGATAAGGATATATCGGAATTTTTTTTGCCACGCCGCCAGAATATCGGGGTGCTTCTGGAATAATTTGTAGCAATAGACCATCAGATCATCAAAATCCAATAATCTCCGTCCATGAAGAATCCTCTCATAATTTTCATAAATCCTGCGAAATTCCTCATCAGGACAGCTCGCTGAGTAATAGTGGCTCAAAGGAATCCTCTCATTTTTCACCATACTGATCTCACGGCTCAGCGATTCTATCAGATCATTTTCATCATCCACATCCATGGATGTTTTGTGGAGCAATTCCTTTAGGATCCTGTACTTTTCATCTTCGCTGGCTATATTTTTTGAAGTGATTCCATAGGCCTGACGCAGTATCGCATAAAAAATGCCATGGAAAGTCCCAAATGTGACAGCGGTATTCTTCTCCCCTGTCAGATTTAAAAATCGCTCCTTCATCTGTCTGGCAGCCGCCTTTGTAAAAGTGACCACCAGAATGGATGAGGGAGCCACCTGGTATTCCTGTATCAGTTTTTGTGTCCGGTGTGTGATCACCGCAGTCTTACCGGAACCCGGCCCGGCAAGAACGAGCAGTGCCCCATCTTTATGAGCCACTGCTTTTTGTTGTTCTGTATTAAATTTCATGTAATTTCTCAATCGCTGCCTGTACCCTTACAAGACTTTCCTCTTTACCAAGGACCTCAAGGATCTCCGTTGCACCTGCCGGTGTCATCTGCTTTCCTGAAAGTGCAGTTCTGATCGGCCACATCACATATCCTACCTTATATCCATTTTCTTTTGCATAAGCAGAAAGAACTTCAAACAAAGCATCATTGCTGAAATCTTCCTGAGCTTCAAGAAGCGGCTGTACTTCTGTCAATACCTTAAGGGATGATTCCTCATTGGTCTTCATTTTTTTATGAGTATACATAGATGAGTCATATTCCGGTACGGCCTCAAAGAAATCAATCTGATCTTTGATATCAGGGAATATCTCTATTCTCGTCTTTACCATAGCTGCTATCTTATGGAAATCAAGATCTCTTGTGATCACTTCTTTCATGTATGGAAGTGCCATCTCATAAAATGCATCCTCGTCCATCTTCTTCAGGTATTCTCCATTCATCCAACGAAGTTTTACCATATCAAAGACAGCCGGAGACTTGCTGATGCGGTGATAATCAAATTCTTTTACCAGCTCTTCAAGAGAAAAAATCTCATTGTCACTGGCCGGACTCCATCCTAAGAGTGCAACGAAATTGACAATTGCCTCTGATAAGAATCCCTGATCCAGAAGGTCTTCATAAGAAGAATGTCCAGAACGTTTGGAAAGCTTCTGATGCTCCTCATTCGTGATCAGCGGACAATGTACATACGCTGGTACTTCCCATCCAAATGCCTCATACAGACGGTTGTACTTAGGTGCAGAAGAAAGATATTCATTTCCTCTTACCACATGGGTGATGCCCATCAAATGATCATCGATAACATTTGCGAAATTATATGTTGGATATCCGTCAGACTTGATCAGTATCATGTCATCCAGCTCGTTGTTATTGACTGTGATATCTCCGTAAAGTTCATCATGGAAGGTTGTTACACCCTCAGCTGGCATATTGATACGGATAACGTATGGCTTTCCAGCCGCCAGATTCGCCTCTATCTCTTCTTTTGACAGGTGAAGACAGTGTTTATCATAGATTGTGATCTCTTTTCCTGCGACTTCTGTTTTGAGGCTCTCAAGACGTTCTTTATCACAGAAGCAATAATATGCATCTCCCTGCTCTATGAGCTGCTTTGCATACTTAGTATATAGTCCCTGCTCCTGACGCTCACTTTGTACATATGGGCCAACACCGCCATCTTTATCAGGTCCCTCATCATGGACCAGTCCTGTTTTTTCAAGGGTTCTGTAGATGATCTCCAGTGCGCCCTCCATAAAACGTTCCTGATCCGTATCTTCTATACGAAGCATAAAGCTGCCATCCTCATGTTTGGCGATCAAATATGCATATAAAGCTGTTCTCAGATTGCCAACATGCATTCTTCCTGTTGGACTTGGTGCAAATCTTGTTTTTACTGTACTCATTTTTTTCGCTCCTGTTTATATATTGATTTTTATTATGGAAATAGCTTTGGAAGTACTTCTTTTGGCTGGTCATTGATATAGTAATCTGCATTATGATCCGAAAAATGCGGCTTGTCATTGATCAGGATGATCGTATCGCCATGAAAATATTTCAATGTGGAATCGCACAAATCTGATTTCAGGCTGACACCCAACACCAACAATGTATCTGCCTCACCGATCTTTCGGGAAGCCTGCGTCAGCTTCATATTATCAAGCATCTCACCACTAAGGCATATCTGAGGGCGAACGATCGCACCACATTTTTCACAAATAGGAACACCCTTTGCATTCAGTATGTAATCTACGGAGTATTCCGTCTTACATCTGGGGCATTGATTCTCATAAATATTTCCATGAAGACAGATTACATTCTTACATCCGCCTCGGGATGCAAGATTAAAAATACCTCTGGTGATCACTGCTTTTAGCTTACCCGCCTGTTCAAGCTTTGCCAGTGTCTTGTGGCACTCATTTGGTTCACCCCGCTTGCCAAGGATCTCCGACTTATAATATTCATAAAACTTTTCTGGCCGTGTATTATAAAATGCGCTGGTGAAAATTTCTTCCGGAGAATATCCATACTTCATCTCAACATCATAAGCAAAGTCGTCTCCTCCATAAAAATCACAGCCCGTATCCAAGCTGACTCTTCGGCCCATCAAACAAACCAGGTTACTGCTTCTTTGTATCGCGTTTCGCATGTGTTCCAATTTCATACAATCCACTCCCCTCCAAAGGCATTCATTTTTTTATTATACTTCATCGAAAAACCAAATTCAATAGTTTCCTGAATACAGCGAAAAATGTAAAAAAGGTGTGGATTAATCCTCCACACCTTTGCTTTTTAAGTATTCAACTACGCTGCCAACCGTCTCAAGGTCTGTCAGTTCTTCGGCCGGAATCTCGATTCCATATTCCTCTTCCAGAGCCATGATCAGCTCAAACAAGTCTAAAGAATCAGCTCCCAAGTCATCTTTAAAAGAGGTATCCATCCCGATAGTCTCTTCTTCGCAGTTTAACTGCTCAGCAATAATTGCTCTCATTTTCTCTAACATATCTTCCTCTATCTCCTTTTAAAGAATGCTAACAAAAAATCTTTTGTTGTACCGAAGTATATCTATTCTGGAATCATTTGTCAACCCATTCAGGGAAATTATCTCGAAGTTTCCTCCTGGTTCTTAAATCGTATCTGTCTTGATACACTGAGGGCTATCCCCATCTCTGCCATCAGGAACAAAATAGAAGTTCCTCCATAACTTACAAACGGCAAAGTGATACCTGTCGTCGGCATCAGATTGATCACAACACAGATATTTAATATGACCTGAAGTGCTATATGAGCAAAAATCCCACTGACCACCAGTGATCCATACATATCAGGTGCATTCTGTGCAATAAAAAACAAACGGTATAAGAGATACCCAAACATCAATAATAAAAGGACCGCACCAAATACTCCAAGTTCTTCACATACGATAGAAAATATCATATCATTCTGTGCTTCCGGAATCGTTCCCAGTTTCTGTGCACTGTTTCCTAAACCTTTTCCAAAGAAGCCGCCGCTTCCTATGGCATACAGTGCCTGCATAACCTGATACCCTCCGCCGGACATATTCTCTTCCGGATGAAGCCACGCCAGGATACGCCGGATACGGAAGTCATCACTGGTCGTCATCGTAACACCCATATAGGTAATGATACTTCCTATTATTCCGGCTAAAGCTGCTCCACTGATCACAAAAACCCTGGTTTTTGGATGTGCAATAAAGATCATCACTACCGCAATACCACCGATGATAAGACCCGTACTCAGATTATCTGTCAATATAAACGCCGCACCTCCCTGAAGTGCACCAAAAAACAAAAGCATGCCAACTGCCTTTATGGTCCTCACCTGCTTACCCATCTTTATAATAATGACCGGCAGATAAATGATCACAGCAATCTTTGCGATCTCAGAAGGCTGAAACTGGATACCGATCTGAAGCCAGCGTCTGGAACCATACGCCGAAACTCCGAGAGGGGTGAATCGAACCATCGCCATCAAAATAAGTGATACCACATAAGCAAGACCTGCTACCGGTATCAGCAAATGATAATTCCATCTTGATATAATAATTGCAAATATGATCGCGCCAGCACTAATGATCGCCTGACGCCGAAAATAATACATGTCATCCCCATTAAATTTCAACTGAGCTTCATAGGAACTGGTACTGTAAAGCATGACCAGTCCAAAACAAATCAGCAAAATAACTGCTGCCAGCAGATTATAATCATAATAATCTGTTTTTGTTTTCAGGCTTTGAAGCTTCTGCCTTACGCTTTTTTGCATATAAAAACCTCATTTCTCATCACGTACTCCCCCGCTTTGCAGTCAGAGGTATTCGACTGCCGAAAACTCTTTTATAGTATATCACTATTCGTTAAAGAAAAAAACCTAAAATCTTTTTTTCTTTCGGCACATCCACGATTTTCATCCGCACGTTTCCAGCACTCTGCCAAACGAACGTTTTAGCCGCAATTTTCATATGATAAATCAAATGATAAAAAAAGAAAGGATATCTATGGAAAACTGTCGTATGAATTATAAGAATCCCCCTGTCAGGCGTGGATGTCCAGGCGAATGTCAAAAACAGCCAGCCTGTTCTCCCGGACCCCGCATATTCCAGTTAGAAAACATGCCTCTGGCTATGGGTTATGTGCCATGTCAGAAACTGCATGAAGTATATGATACGAAAAAAGGGCTTCAGATGGGAACGATTTTCCCTGAACTATGCAAACCATTTTGTGGCAAAGGAGGTGGGTGTCGATGATGAACTGCGAATGTAACTGCACCTGCCAGAAAAACGATATATCCAGGGAACAATTAATGGACATCATTGATCAGGCAAGTTTTGCCCAGTATGATATGCTTCTTTATCTGGATACCCATCCTGATGATGCCGAAGCTTTTGCCTACTATCGCAAGCAGACCTGTATCCGTGAAGATGCACTGAAACAATACGCTCAACATTACGGCCCCCTCACCATGGATCTGATCGATGACACCTGCAGTGACTCATGGAAATGGATGATGCAGCCATGGCCATGGGAAATAAAAAAGAAAGGCAGGTGCTGAATATATGTGGATATATGAAAAGCGACTGGAATATCCAGTAAACATCAAAACACCCAATGCCAAGATCGCCAAGATGATCATGAGTCAATATGGCGGGCCTGACGGTGAGATCGGAGCATCTCTTCGCTATCTGTCCCAGCGATTCTCCGCACCAAACAGGATCTGTATGGCAGTATTAAACGATGTCGGCACGGAGGAACTGGCTCATCTCGAAATGGTATCAACGATCGTTCACCAGCTGACAGCAGATCTTACCATGGAAGAAATCGAAAAATCTGGTTTTGCAGATTACTATGTGGATCACACTGTGGGGATCTGGCCTCAGGCAGCGGGCGGTATCCCATTTAATTCCTGTGAATTCCAGTCAAAAGGCGATCCTATCACTGGTCTTTTCGAAAACCTCGCTGCGGAGCAAAAAGCAAGGAGCACCTATGACAATATCCTGCGTGTGGTACGGGATATCCCTGAAATTGCCGATCCTATCCGTTTCCTGAGAGCAAGAGAAGTGGTTCATTTCCAGCGATTTGGAGAAGCTCTCCAATCCGTACAAGATCAGCTGAACGCGAAAAACTTCTATGCCTTCAACCCTAGCTATGATACCGCTGTCACCAAAAATCCGTGTGACTGCAATACTTCCTGCTAAACAAAAAACAGGCACAGCCCTACATTCATCTCTATCAATGGGGCTGTGCCGTCTTTTATCCATCTTTTTATTTGTTCTGAATTGCCTTCGCGACTGATTCTGCGATTTGAGTAGCTCCATCTTTATTGGGATGGATCCCATCGGGATCAAACCACTCCGGATGTCCCTGCATAATGCCATACATATCAATAACAGACAATTTTTTCTCTTTTCCAATATCCTGGATGATCTGTCTCTCCTTTTCCAGTATATCGATGTGCATCAGCATATTCGTGCTCATCTCCTCTGAAGCAGAAAATACCGGCGGTGGAGTAACAAGGATTACCTGTGGCTTCGTCTCAAGTTCTTGATAAGTCTTTATCATCTCTTCATAGTCTTTTCTAAATGCTGCCTCGTCCTTCCAGTTAATTTCTTTCGAATCATTCGTTCCCAAGAACAAAATGACGATCTTCGCATCATAGGACAAGCTAAGTTCATACTTTTCCTCTTTCCAGAAAGACTGGTCACCGCTTTTTTGGAGCGTTGCTCCATTCACACCAAAGTTTCCTACCCTGTATTCTTTTGTGCCCAATAACTTTTGAAGTTGTACCGGATAGCAGTTATCCTTTCTTTCCTCTACCCCGGTTCCATAAGTGATACTGTCCCCAACACAGGCAACCTTCGTCTGCTTCTTACTTCCTGACATCTGCATGATATTCCAAAACACCAGAACAACTGCAACCATCAGCAGTGCCTGTACACGTTTTTTTCTCTTATCCTTATCCATTTTTTCCCCCTTATAATTTTGTCCTACCGTAATTATAATCATTTTCCCGCTCCATGACCAGTTTTTATACATTATTTTATATAATTCCAAAAAAAACCATGATTTTTCTACGTTTTTCATCTTGTAATTCTCGTCCGCAGAAAGTAAAATATGCTGGAATCTATATTGAGGAGAGAAAAATAATGAAACAACCTGATGCTGTTCCCGCTGATAACCGGGAATATCTTTTTGATAATTATAAAGTTTTGCTGATCATTCTTGTAGTTATTGGACATTTTATAGAACCAAATTATGATCAAAATCCTTTTCTATATGAGCTGAAATGGGGAATTGTCGCATTTCATATGCCGGCTTTTATATTTATCTCCGGATACTTTTCCAAACGTATCCCCTCTGTAAAAAAATTGATACAGGGTTTGGTTATCCCATATTTTGTCTATGAGATACTTTATTATCTGCTTTATATCTATGTCCTAGACAAGGACACGGACTTTTACTTTACCCGTCCAAAGTTTTCCCTGTGGTATCTCATGGCCTTATTCGCATGGCGGGTTATGGCACCGTTGGTCCAGAAGATTCCACACTACCTTATGCTTTCATTAGTTGCAGGACTATTGGTGGGAATCACGCATTTGGACAACTTTCTTTCGATTCCCAGAATCTTATTTTTCTTTCCATTTTTCCTTGCAGGACTCAGTTTTGACAGTTCCTGTCTGACAAAATACCGGAATCGAAAAGGTTATCTATGTGCTCTTGGTATTCTTGGTGCTTTTGCAGTATTTCTTTTTACAGATACTTATCATGACTCTCTGACACCGTGGATCTTCTACGGCCGTTATTCTTATTCTGAGATGCACATGGGCGACCTTGAAGGCATGTTTATACGAAGTATCTGTTATGCGATTTCCTTTATCCTGATTTATCTGTTCATGCTGGTCCTGCCTACAGAGAAGAAATCCTACTCTTATCTTGGTCAGAGAACGATGGCGATCTATATCTTTCATGGTTTCGTATTCAGCTGCCTAAAATACAGCTCCAGTATCTTGAAATCTGTGGAAAGTAACTGGGAAAGTATTCTTCTTATCTGCTTTTGTCTTTTTCTCGTATGGCTCTTATCACGAAAACCATTTGTTCTTATAACTAATAAAATCTCTCATCTGATAGGATGAGAGATTTTATCTTTTATTAAAAACACTTCTTACACGCTTCCAGTCCCTGGCTCTCAGCTTCCTCTACCGTGATCTGAGTTGCTTTATCCGGGTTCATATTGCCGCAGTCCGGTTTATTATGATACTTGGATCCTGTCTCAGATTTCCATACCATATTTCCCTGTGCCTGGGCTTCTTCCTCCGGTATATTTTGCTCACTGACCGACTCCGCCGCACTCTTTTTAGAAGCAGAGGAGGAAGACTGTGTGCCTGTATCGTCTTTGTCACCAGGAGTATAATCATTACAGGGATCTTTATTCCACTCAAGCGTTTTTCCATCCGTTGAAGCAACTATGGTTCCCTGCATATCTGTACGCAGGACCTCGATTTCCATGCTTTCCAGCTTTTCCATCGTATCCGCTGCCGGATGACCATACTTGTTGCCTTCACCACAGGAAATGACTGCATATTCAGGAACTGTCTCCTGAAGAAAGTCCCAACTGGTGGAATTTGCCGAACCATGATGTCCAAGGCAGAGAACAGTGCACTCCATATCAATTCCTGAGTCACACATCTCTTCTTCACTCTCATGCTCCGCATCACCTGTCAGGATAAAGGACATATCTCCTTGCTCTATCTTGACTGCTATGGAATTATCATTGGAGCTGTCTGTGATTTCTTTTGGTGCCAGTACCGTGACAACAGCACTTCCCAGATAGTATTGATCCCCTACTTCAGGATGTTCTGCAACTTTTCCACTGTTTTTTACTGTCTTTACAAAAGAAGTATACAGCTTACTGTCATGCTCATAATCCGGTGCAACGATATGATTCACTGAAAAAGCATTGAGTACACCGATCACCCCATTCAGATGATCCGAATCATAATGGGAAGCAAACACATAATCCAATTTCTTTACGCCTTGTTTTTTCAGATAAGATACAACGTAGGATGACTTACTGCGGTCTCCCCCGTCATACATCATATAATGGCCTTCAGACTCCACTAAAACACCCAGTCCCTGACCCACATCCATAAAATGGACACTCAGGCTGTCCGACTTTTCAGAAACTTTCTCTTTGGCTGAGACTGAATCTGCTGCTCCCAGCATATTAAAAAGAAAGACAATACATAAGATGATACCACACAGGATTTTCCTGTATTTTCCCCTTGTTTTCATCATATCGTGATCCTCGTCTGATTATTCTTTTGTTGTTTTTGTTCACTTCGTTGACTTTTGTTCTTCAATCTGTTCTGCCAGATCATTTAGATATACCCAACGATCCAGCTTTTCTTCCAAAAGTGACTCTGCTGATTCTTTTTCCTTAACGATTTCATTCAGTTTTCCTGCATTTGTTGCATTTTCAAGGAGATCTTTATCCAGCTTTTCTATCTTCTCTTCAAGTGCCGCAATCTCATCGTCAATGGTTTCGAATTCCTTTTGTTCTTTATAGGTGAACTTCAGTTTTGCCGGCATGTTCTGCTTCCAGGATTTGCTGCTGCCCTCTGCTGGCTTTTTATCTTCTTTCTTCTTTTGAGACTTATCATTTTCACTCGAGATGCTCTCGCTGAACTTTCCAAGCTTTGCATCCACATAATCGGTGTAACCGCCCTCGTACTGACGAATGCGTCCATCCTGTTCAAATGCAAAAATCCTGTCTGCCACATTATCAAGGAAATATCGATCATGAGACACCGTGATCACAATACCTGAAAAGGAATTAAGATAATCTTCCAGGATCGTGAGTGTTGGTATGTCCAGAGAATTACCCGGCTCATCCAGAAGGATCGTATTGATCCCGCTGCTCAGCACTCCAAGAAGATACAAGCGACGTTTTTCACCGCCAGAGAGCTTCCCTATCGGTGCATACTGCATATCCGGGGTAAACAGAAATCTCTCAAGCATCTGGGACGCACTGATTCTTCCATCTCTCGTGGCAATATATTCTGCAATATCCTTTACATAATCAATAACCCGCTGCTTTTCGCCCATATCCTGCTCTTCCTGAGCAAAATATCCCATTTTGACAGTCTCACCTACTTCTATGGTGCCACTGTCCGGCTTGGCAAGTCCGGCGATCATCTTGATCAGAGTGGATTTTCCGCAGCCGTTTGGGCCTATGATACCTATCTTTTGATTTTTCAAAAAAATATACTCAAAGTCATCCACAATCTTTTTCTCGCCAAAGCTTTTACTGATATGGTGAAGTTCAATGGTTTTCTTACCAAGACGAGTTTCAATCGATTCAAGTTCCACTGTTTGATCCTGTATAGGAGCAATCCCTGTTTTCAATGCTTCAAGCCGCTCCAGCCTGGCTTTTTGCTTCGTAGATCTCGCACGGCAGCCTCTCTTTGCCCACTCCATCTCCACGCGGAAGATACTTTTTCGCTTTCTCTCACTGGCAAGCTCGATTTCTTCTCTCTGAGCTTTCAGTTCAAGAAATTTTGTATAATTGGCATCATAAGCATAAAACTGACCATGGCTGATCTCCAGGATTTTATTGGTTACTTTATCAAGGAAGTATCGGTCATGGGTTACCATGATGACGATCCCTCTGTACTTTTTCAGATAATCTTCCAACCAGTTTACCATCTCTTCATCTAGATGATTGGTCGGCTCATCAAGGATCAATATATCCGCTGGCTCCAAAAGTGTCCTGGCCAGAGCCACTCTTTTTCTTTGTCCTCCGGACAGATGTTCCAACGTCTCGTCATGCACAAAAATACCAAGACTGTTCAGGATACTTTTAGCTTCACTTTCCCGGGTCCAGTCCTCACGACTTCCTCCTGCTGTCACATAGGAAAGAATGGTTGACTTTTCCGGAAATTCCTGACTTTGCGGAAGATAAGCGATCTTACTGTTGTTTTGTCTTACAACCTGCCCTTCGTCCGTTTCCTCAAGACCTGCAATGATCCGAAGTAAGGTGGTCTTTCCTGTACCATTTATCCCTATGATTCCTATCTTATCTCCATCCGATATGCCATAGGATGCATCCTCAAAGATAACCTTATCTCCATATATTTTACTGATATGTTCTACATTAATAACATTCATGCGAATGTTCCACTCCTTATCTACCAGGTGAGCTGTGCTGCACTCCAGGTGAGTCCTGCTCCGAATCCAGACATGATCACCTTGTCACCTTTTTTTAACATTCCTTTGCGGTTCATCTCATCTAAAAGGATCGGAATGCTTGCCGCTGATGTATTGCCATAAGCGTCCATATTCATCGGGAATCTTTCCTCCGGCACACGAAGTCTCTTTGCCACAGACTGAATGATCCTACTGTTCGCCTGATGCAGGATATACCACTGGATATCTTCTGTTTTTGTATGGGTTGCTTCCAGAACTTCATGGATACACTCCGGAACTTTCTTCACTGCAAATTTAAATACTTCCTGTCCGTCCATAGCAATATAATCTGTCTTCTTATCTTCCTGTCCATTCTCAGTATCCTGCAGCGGGTTATGAACTGCCTTTCCTCCACAGGTAAGAACACTTCCCTTTACTCCGTCAGAATGCTGGACAAAAGCCTCAAGACCGGACTCTGCCTCTTCCACCACAGCTGCACCTGCACCATCACCAAAGAGTACACAGGTAGAGCGGTCTTCCCAGTCCACCAGCTTTGAAAGGACTTCTGTGCCGATGACCAGTGCTTTCTTATAAATCCCTGCCTTAAAATAAGCATGTGCCGTATTCAGAGCAAACAAAAAGCCAGAGCAGGCTGCACTGATATCAAATGCCACTGCATGGACTGCTCCTATCTCTTTTTGTACGATACACGCTGTGCTCGGAAACTGCCAGTCGCTGCTGCAGGTTGCAACAATGATAAGATCGATCTCTTCTGGTGCCACACCACTGTTTTCCAGAGCAGCCTTTGCTGCATTTACTGCCATGGAAGCCCCGGTTTCCTCTTTCACGATCCGTCTGTTTCTAATTCCTGTTCTCGAAGAGATCCACTCATCGCTTGTCTCCACGATCGATGAAAGCTGGTCATTGCTTATATTATTGGCTGGAAGAGAACTTCCTGTTCCTACTATTCTTGTTGTCATATACATTCCTCATCTTTACTTTGATATTCAAACTATTTCCTTATCAAAGTATAGTACCTCTCTGAGTTTTTGTCAATTATCTTTTCGCTCTGCTGGTACTCCCACGGTTTAGACCTGTAAGTTTCCTCTTCACTGCCAAATCTTCCCTTTTTCTTCAGATATATATTCTTTATGTAGGAAAGCGTTTCCGCTTCTCCCTTTTGTGCCAGCATTTCCAACAAAAACTCCAGTTGTGCCTTTGTATCCTCATGGATAAACCACAACTTTTCTTTGCCTCGGGCATAATACTCATACGGCATCTGATCATTGTAGCTGCCAGGATTATACGTTCTTGAAGCACTGATCCTGTCCATCATCATCTCTGCGATATATCTTCTGGGCATAGGGATGCCGACGAGGATCGTCTCTTCATTGATCCCGTAATCTACCCAATATTCAAAATGATGCTTATTTCTGCCCTTGTGATGAAGCCAGGAGGTTGATACTCCTGTTTCTTCTCGTTCTGCATTGTTCGGGCTTCTGGTTCCCTGATAATACTGTGCACCCACATGAAATTCTGTCCACGAATATTTTGACAGGTCATGGAGGAGTCCCTGGCGATATAATCCTATTTTGAAACAATATTTCATAACTAAAATCTTATGCGAGGTTATTGTCTTAAAATGTCCTAACGCGTTCATTTGATTCCTACTTTCCTAATAATACCAATATCGTTCTTGCCGCTACTTTAAGAGATTTTTTCTCACTTATCGGAAGCTCTGTATCTTTTGGACAAACTGTCTCACTGTCTTTTCTTCCGGAATCGATGGCCAGATGCCATTTCATCCCTTCTGGAAGATCCGGCAGAGCAAAGGTGTGTCCTGTCCAGTGCATGTTGTATACCACATAGATAAAATCATCGGTGCCTTCGTCCTCTTTATTCTTCGCATATCCTCCGCAGTACAGGATACCCAGCTGTCTGCTGCTGCACTCTGTGTTGGAAAACCATGCCCGTTCCGAATGATAAGAAAGTTCCGGCCATCCCAAAGACTTGTAATCGGTCGGTCTGAGTTCATATGGCATGTGCAGGATTGAATGTTCCTTCCGAAACTGTATCAGGCTTCGTACAAATTCTGTAAATCCAGAAAACTTTTTACTCTGGCTCCAGTCGACCCACCCGATTTCATTGTCCTGACAATATGCATTATTATTTCCATTCTGACTGTTTCCCAGTTCATCACCGCCATAGATAAGCGGCGTTCCCTGACTGAGCATCAACATCAAAAGCGCATTCTTCATCTGACGTTTTCTTATCTCCTGGATAGAAAGCTTTCTTGTTGGTCCTTCCACACCACAGTTCCAGCTATAATTGTAGCTGGTTCCGTCCCGATTTTCCTCACCATTTTCCTCATTATGGCGTTCATCATAGGAAACCATATCTGCCAAAGTGAATCCGTCATGGTTTGCCATATAATGTATCTCTCCATTTGTAGGAGGATTCTGTTTGTTATAATACATAAAACTGTTGATCTGATCTTCATCACCTTTTAAGAATCTGCGCATGGCATTCTGAAATCCCATATGATACTCGGCCAGTCGGCGGACCTTTGGCCCCTTATGTCCATACAGACCTTCCATATCATATCCCGGACAGATCAGTTTGGTATCTTCCAACAAAGGATCTCTAAAAAGCAGTTCCAGCCATACACCATCGCCTGCCAAAACAAAACCATCGACTTTATACTCCATCTTCCAGAATCGAAGGACATCCATGACCAGACCAGGAGCCGTCTCTTTTGGAAAGTAAAAGTCCATCAAACATTCCATCCCCGCTTCATGAAGTGCACTGATGAAATCCTTAACCTCTTTCTCAGGCTGTTTTGTTCCGCAATACGTCACCTTCGGCGAAAAATAATTTCCCTTTGCATATCCCCAGTAATTGAGTTTACTGATAAGCGGTGCCGGTCCCTGATACTTTATATTTTCTTCCTCCTGGATATGGTATTCTTCAAAATCATATGCCGGCATAAGTTCAATGGCGTTGACTCCAAGTTCCTTCCAGTAGGCAATCTTCTCACTTAACCCCGCAAAAGTACCTTTTTTTCGTACCCTGGAGTTTTTCTGCATCGTATATCCTCTGACATGTACCTTATACAGAATCAAATCTTCATATTTTATATAACCTGAAGCCGGTTTTACGTCTTCGTCCTGCAGCACTCCGGCTTTTGATATATCATCTTTATCCGGAAGTTCTCCAAACTTTTTATTTTTCCATATCAGCCTGCCATTATGATCTTCGATCGCCTTTTCATCCTGACGATACTCATATTCATACATGGAAAGATCTGTCACCAAAACCTTAACCGACCATATCTTTCCCGTCCTGAAACTTTCAGGGATCATAATCTGCTGTACCTGCTCTTTGGTTCCCTTTTTATAAAAAATGAGTTCTACAGGATTTTCTTTTTCTGTCTCTACTGCAAAATTATATCCATCCGGCATCCTTGTTGTCCCAAGTTTTGTCGGATCTCCCGGCCCAATATCCCATGTTTTCTTTTTCACTGTCATCTTCCGTCATCCTCCTACAAGTCTATGTCCAGTTCAATGGGACAATGATCCGACCCCATGATCTCTGTGTGTATCTTTGCATCCATTAACTTTTCTTCCAAACTCTTTGACACACAGAAATAATCGATACGCCAGCCTGCATTTTTTTCCCTTGCCTTAAAACGATAAGACCACCAGGAATATATATGCTCCTGTTCCGGATAAAAATACCGGAAAGTGTCAACAAATCCTGCCTCTAGAAGTTGGGTGAACTTTTCCCGTTCCTCATCTGTAAATCCTGCATTTTTGTGATTCGTCTTCGGATTTTTTATATCGATTTCTTTATGGGCAACATTCAGATCTCCACAAAAAATAACCGGTTTCTTCTCTTCCAGTCCTTTTATGTATGATAAGAAATCATTTTCCCATTCCATACGATACGGAAGTCTCGCAAGTTCATTTTGAGAATTCGGCGTATATACAGTCACCATATAAAATTCAGGATATTCAAGAGTGATCACTCTGCCTTCCTGATCGTGTTCCTGTTTCCCAATTCCATATTGCACAGTCAAGGGCTCTTTCTTTGAAAATATCGCAGTCCCGGAATATCCTTTTTTCACAGCATAATTCCAGTACTGATGGTACCCTTCCATCGCAAGATCAATCTGTCCCTCCTGCAATTTACTTTCCTGTATGCAAAAAATATCGGCATCTATCTGATCAAAAAAATCCATAAACCCTTTCGTCACACATGCCCGAATTCCATTTACATTCCATGATATCAAACGCACACTAAAGCCCTCCCCTTAATCTATCAATCAATTCCTGGATTATTCAAATTCTGAATAAATATTAAAGCAACCAGATTTTATCCAGTCTATAATATCTATTGTAACATATTTCTTTGTATTCGCACAGGATTATTCCTCAATAATGTGAATGGTTTCAAGAAGTTTATCCTCCGGTCCATGAAAATGAAGACCCATTTTACG
The DNA here is from genome assembly GCA_009929525.1 of Clostridia bacterium. Lineage (GTDB taxonomy): Bacteria > Bacillota > Clostridia > Lachnospirales > Lachnospiraceae > Oliverpabstia. The sequence continues at coordinate 70,994 of SAAH01000005.1, forward strand.
ATATCTTTCCATATAGGACCACACCTGCCTATTGATTCTCTCCCCCGGATTGATCAGTGGGATTCCCGGCGGATAAGGAATCAGTGCCTCTCCGGCGATTTTTCCTTCTGCATCTTCCCATTTGATTTTTTTCTTTTTACTGAAATAGGCTGTTCTTGGACTCAGAACATATTCAGGCAGCGAAAAATCCCATAAGACAGGTTTTGAAAATTGAGCATTACCTTCTCTTTTTCTTCCATTCAAGTCACTGCTTATTCCTTCTAATGCCGTCACGAGCCGATCCACATCTTCCATTGTATTCGCATATGTGACGATTGCCACCACATGTTTCTCATCCGACAGTTCCAGACCCACTCCAAATTCTTCGTATAACCGGTCAGCCAGGTCAAATCCTGATATTCCAAGAGAATCTGCACTGATCACCAGACGAGTCGTGTCAAGATCAAATACTGCCTGACCTATGATTTCTCTTCCATAACATTTTATTCCCGGTATCTGGTTGATCCTCTCTCTTGCATTTTGAGACAGTTCCAGTGTGTGCGCCAGCATATCATCCCCATGAAGTGCCAGCTCATACCGTGCTGCGTCCAGAGATGTCATCAGCAGATAAGAGGGACTTGTACTCTGTACCAGATGAAGATTGGATTCCAATCTCCCCGTATCCACCTGTTCTGAACCCACGTGTAAAAGAGAACTTTGAGTCAGAGATCCTGTCACCTTATGCATGCTCTGTGCACACATATCAGCTCCCTGCAAGATGGCTCCCCGGGGAAGTTCTCCTGTTCCCTTTTTCTCACGATTAAAATACAAATGCCCACCATGGGCCTCGTCTACCAGAAGCAATGCTCCATGCTCATGGCATACCCTGCTGATACTTTCTATATCACTGCATACACCATAATAAGTTGGATTTACCAGGAACACCCCTTTACATCCGGGGTGTTCCTTAAAACCACGTTCCACCTCCTGAGGTGTTATACATCCGCACAGTCCTGTTTTTTCATCTATCTGCGGCATAAGATAAACTGGTTTTGCCCCACATAAGATAAGTCCCATCAGCACTGACTTATGTGCATTTCGAGGCACCATGATCTCTTCCCCATCGCCCACGCAGCTCATTACCATCGCTTCATTTCCACAGGTTGTACCGTTGACCAGAAAATACGTCTTTTTCGCACAAAATACTTCTGCTGCCAGTTCCTGGGCCTCACGGATAACGCCCTCAGGGCAGTGCAGATCATCTAATCCTTCCGCCTCCGTTAGATCAAAACGGAAGATTCCTTCGCCGGTCCATTTTGTCCATCTTGGACTGATTCCCCGCTCATAACGATGACCCGGAATCTTAAAGTATGCCGGTCGTTTTTCGGTGTATTCTACGATAGCATCCAGAAGAGGGGTTCTATTTTGATCCATAAATTTCTCCTTTATCTCACAGAATAATAAATGGGACTATCGCACACATCTGATGCAACAGCCCCATTGTTTTACTTCTCACTTTATTGTAACTCTTTCGTACAGATCAGCTGCACTTTATGTTCTATTACTTTACAAGTCTGGTCCAGCCATATTTATCTTCCAGTTTGCCCCACTGGATACCTGTCAGTGTATCATACAGTTTCTGTGTAAGGTCACCGATCTTGAAATCGTTGATCGTGATCTCTTCTCCCTTGTAGATCAATCCGCCAACAGGGGAAATAACTGCTGCTGTACCTGTACCATATACTTCTTCCAGTCTTCCTTCTCTTCCTGCCTTCATCAGATCGTCAATAGAAAGCTTGGACTCATTTACTTTATATCCCCAATCCTTCAAGATATGGATGATAGAATCACGGGTAACGCCTGGAAGTACGCTTCCATCCAATGGAGCTGTGTAGATTTCTCCGTCAATCTTGAACATGATGTTCATAGAACCAACTTCTTCTACATACTTACGCTCTTCACCGTCAAGCCACAGAACCTGTGCACATCCTGCTTTTTCTGCTTTTACCTGACCGATGATGGAACCAGCATAGTTTCCACCGCATTTTGTGAATCCTGTACCACCTCTTACTGCACGAACATATTCATCTTCAACCATGATCTTAACCGGGTTGATACCCTCTGCGTAATACGCACCTACAGGGGACATGATGATGATAAACTTATATGCTTTTGCTTTATGTACACCCAGAGTTGATTCTGTAGCAAATGCAAAAGGACGAATATATAAAGATGTTTCCGGTTCTGAAGGTACCCAGTCCTCCTCAACCTTAACAAGTGCATTTACCGCCTCGATAAACATCTCTTCCGGAATCGTTGCCATACACAGACGCTCATTGGAATTGATCATACGTCTTGCATTCATCTCCGGACGGAATAACTGGATCTGTCCATCATCTCTTCTATATGCTTTCATTCCCTCGAAAGTCTCCTGTGCATAATGAAGAACTACTGTTGATGGCGCCATTGGAATCGGTCCGTAAGGCATAATCGTTGCATCATGCCAGCCAATCGCCTCATCGTAATCCATAACGAACATATAATCTGAAAAATACTTTCCAAATCCCAGTTTTGTCTGGTCTGGTTTTTCCTGTAACTCTTCTCTCTTAATAAACTTGATATCCATAATATTCATTCCTCCTGCTTCCCGCAAAGTTATCCCGCAGCTTCATGTGCCGCGAAAACATGCTTTTAGTATAAAACTACATTTTCCTTCCGTCAATAGAAAATATCAAATCCCGTTGCTTTTCTCTTCACCATCTGGTAAAGTATATATAGGTCTGGGTGTCCATTCAGGCTGATAATATATTCAAAAAGTAACTGTTCGATATTATCACAGTTATAACTAAAGAAAGAAAGAGGACTTATCATGAGCGATATTGAAAATGGAAACTGCAGCGGTGACTGCGGCGGCTGTGAATCTGACTGCAACCTGGATTTATCTAATCCGAATTCAACCGTAACACTTACCCTGGATGATGACACAGAACTTGAATGTGCAGTTCTTACTATCTATCCTGCTGGAGAACGCAAATACATCGCCCTGCTTCCGCTGGATGAAGACGGAGACAATCAGGACGGCGAAGTATTCTTGTATCGTTTTTCTCAGGCAGAAGGCGAACAGCCAGTTCTTGAAAACATTCTGGATGATGATGAGTATGACATTGCGGCAGAGGCATTTGATGAACTGCTGGATAAAGCGGAGTATGATGAAATTGTGGATGGGGACGATCTGTAAGATTTTCCTCCATTCGGTAATGTATGGATTATTTGAAGGACTGCTTTCTTTGTGAGCAGTCCTTTTTGTTGTCTCAGCGGATAGATTCAGAGCAGACCGGACGCCAGAGATTTTGGAAGAGGGAGGGGCAAACGAGAGCAGGGAACTTGTAAGCTAATGGCTAAGCCGCACTAAGCTCATCGCCAGTGGGCTCTTCGCTAAGTGCTTGCTAAGCCATGGATCT
>SAAH01000078.1 GCA_009929525.1 Clostridia bacterium
TAGTTACAGAGCAACGGCCTTTATGCTTCTCCGTGGCCTCTCCGTGGCCTCCCAGCTGCCTTCATTGGGTAGCATTGTATGAAGCATCACATCAATGTGCATGACGCTGCCTTCCCCACCGTGAATGGGCGTGGGGGGAGGCCATGAGGCCCACACACGCCACGCCACGCACAACTATAATCTGCAAGTTCTTAAACTTTCTCAACCTGGCCCATCAGGCCAACAAACCAGGCCCGTCAGGCCCACAATTTAGGCCACCTAGGAATAGCCAGGCCCATGCGCACGGTGTGCTGTTGCGGGGCACCCCCCTCACTCGCCCTCACACTTTTGCATGGCATGGGACATAGGGGCTCCTCCGGGCAGAGGGCTCCCTCTCCCTACGGCCTGTAGAAAATGACGAAGAAGAGGATGATTAATCCTCTTCTTTTATTTTTCGGCTGAATCTGCCGCTATGTCTGCAAGGATCTCATGAAACTGAGCACCGCACCGCTCCATCTCGCCCAGCACTTCTTCCCTGCCTTTCTTCGTTAACATCCAATTTTCCCTATTGATTCCCACGTCAGATGGACAAATAAGTAGTTTTGCTTTTGGATACAGCAGCTGATAATACATCCTGCATCTTCTTGCATGCTGCGCCTTACAGCAGATAATGGCACGGTGGATCTCAATTCCTGCCCTATCCGTCACCTCTCGTGATAAAATAGCATTCTGATACGTATAGGTTGCTTCATCCTCTTTTAATATCGCAGCGGACGGCACCCCATTTTGTCTGAGAACTTCTTTGAGAAATTCCCATTCTGTCTCGTATTCTCCCTGATATCGCTCTTTATGTGCCTGTACACCTGAGAATTTTCCAGTTATAACGCTGTATTTCCCTGACGGCAGTATCATGGGTGCATATCCCAAATGCCATAGATTTGCTGCATTTTCTGCCATCTGCGGATATCCGTTTCCCGGCACAAAAATAATGTCCGCTTTCTGTGGCTGATCTTCCAGAAAAATAAATTCTGTAAAATTGTCAAAAAAAGATTGGTAAAGTTCTATTCTTCCGTTCTTAAGCATAGCCTTTTCTCCTGCTGTCTCTTTCCTGCTGATGTTTATCGTGTTTCCGGATCTTCGAGATTTTTCCGGCAGTTTCTGCTGACAGTGGTGACTGCCAGAAAATCTCATCTGTCTTTTTACTGTGTATTTGTTATATTACCTGTCTATTCCATTATACACGGGTTCGATCATTTTGTCGTTATCAATGTCTGGTATCCATCCTGGCGAAGACGTCTTTCCATCGTCACAGCATTCCCCAACTGTTCAAAAGCGCCTACCTGCACCTTATAATACCCATCACTGTCAAGTATATAAGATGGATATCCTTTACTGATAAGTTCATAATTTAATCGGTCTGCATTTTCCCTGTTCCTAAAAAGACCTGTCTGCACACGATAAAGGAGTGGGGCTTCTACCGTTTCCTCATCAAGTGTCCCAAGGATCGCATATGCGATAGCCTGTGCGATCTGCTGGAATCGTTCATCAAAGAACCGATTATCATTCTCACTATTTATAAATCCCACTTCCACCAACAGAGCTGGCATCCGTGTTCTTCTAAGCACCACAAGTCCCGGTCGTTCTTTTACACCGAGATTTTGAAATCCCACCTCTTCCAGTGCTCCATTGATATTTTCGGCCATTTCAAGTTTAATACCTGATTTATCGTAAATCAACGTCTCTACCCCACTGTATTGATCGGGAGTGGGACTTGAGTTTCGATGTATCGAAATAAAATAATCCGCCATCTCATCATTTGCAATCTGTGCTTTTTGAAATGGTGTCTGATACACGTCGGTTGTCCTTGTATAGACTACATCCACGCCTCTTCCTTCCAGTATGCTTCCTATCGCCAGAACAAGGCGCAGTGTATCGTCTTTTTCCTGCCTCCCATACTGGACTGCTCCCGGGTCTTCTCCACCGTGTCCAGCATCCAGCACGATTTTATATGCCATGGTCTAACCTCCTGCTGCACTCATATTACTATATGCAAAGCAGTTGGGATCAGACACTCAAGTCATCTGTTTTCTCATACAGGGAAATTGCTGGTGAGTACAAATATCCCTGGTATAAATCACAGCCAGCCCTATGAAGACACTCTTTTTGCTCCTCTGTTTCCACATATTCAGCCAATACTTTAATCCCCAGAGACTCTGCCAGCCTCGATATGGAGGATATGATCTCATAGCAGTGGGGGTTATCAAGGATCCCTTTGGTAAGTGACCCATCCAATTTAATAATGGAAAAAATATCTCCCTTCAGATAATCTATAGAGGTCTGACCCATAGAAAAATCATCAATAGCAAAACAAATACCGAGACGTTTGATACGGCTGAATATCTCTGCTGCATTTGCATCAAAATTAATAGCTATCTGTTCCGTCACTTCCAAACAAAGATTGATATTTTTAAGCCGGCCTTCCTCATATGCTTTGTAAATATGTTCACAATAGGCATCCTGCATGATGGTACGCCCTGTAACATTAATCGATATTTTAATCCCTTTTCCAAATTTGGCTTCAACAGCACCGGCTTCTTTGATCACACGGTCAAAGACACTGATATCAAATCCCAACATATGTCCTGATTCGTCAGCAAGCTTTACAGCCAGTGGCGGATATACCATCCCATAAGCCGGATGATTCCAGCGAAACAAAGCTTCAACACCGATGCAATGATTTTCATGATCGTATTGGGGCTGATAGTACATTTCATATCGGTCACGTTCCAATACATCTGTGATATCCACCATCAGGGATTTTGCGAGGACACCGCTATATCCTTCCAGACTGCGCAGATTCACTTCTTTTCCTTTGCTTTCATTTTTTTGCAGTATATGGACAAGTTCCAGATATTTGTCCTGGGCAGCATATTCCTGCTGCCGATCCAGCAATCGTACAAAAGGAGCATAGATTGCTGTTCCCACTATCAGATTGAAGGCTTGAAGAATGGTTCCGGCTATCGATCCTGTTGCGATATAACCGCCCATTATGACAGGCGTCGTCCATTCTACATCCGCGCAGACCAGAGGTACCAGACCTGTCATCATGGCAAAGTAGGAACTTACAAATGATACTAAAGGCACCAGCAAAAATGGCACCACCATGATCGGATTAAGTATGACCGGAAGTCCAAAGATCATAACCTCATTGATATTAAATATCATCGGGACAGCAGACATCTTTGTGACAAGGCGATTGTTTCGGCGTTTACTGAATAATAAAAGTGCTGCGAGCAAACATATCGCTGTGCCGCATCCGCCCATCAAAACGAACATATCAATAAAGCCTTTCGTGAGTATATTTGCCGGTTCCAGTCCCGCTGCTGCCGCTTCCACATTTGCTGCATTTGCTGGAATAAAATACTGTTCTGCAACTCCTTCCAGGCAATCACTTCCATGGATCCCGAAAAACCAGAGACTGCTTGACATAAATATATACATAAAGGCACGTCCCAATTCTGACATAGGCAATGCAAATAATGCATTTGCTTCTCTGATAAACAATTGATAGATGCAGGGAACCTCACAGATATCACATACCACAGCATCAAACAACGCAAATAGAACCGTTGTAATGACCAACGGCGGAAGGATACTAAGTGCACCATTAAACTGCGCCTCTGTTCCATCAGAGTACCGCCGCGTCTTTAGTTTTAGATGCTCTTTTAATTTCCAGTAAACTGCTGAAGCAGTGAGACTTGAGCAGAGTGCTATAAACATTCCTTTCGGTCCAACTGCATCAAAAGAAAAGCTCTCAGCATTGCTTCCGGACAAGATAAAAAATGCAATGACTGAAGCTGTTATATTTCCAAAATTCGCCTTTTTGCTCGTGCTCTTCTCCCGCCCATAACTCATACCAATGAATATTGTCGTATATATGGAAAGCATCTTAAAAGTAGCGGAATAAACCACATCAAAAAAATCATAAATTGCCCCGCCCCAAAAATTCTTAATAAAATATGTATATGCCGGGATCGGCAAGCTCTGGAACGCCAATGCAAAAGCCCCCGTAAGCAGCACCGGTATCAGCATGATCAGACCACCATGCATAGAACGGTACAATGTATTTCGTTCCATTCGCTGCATAAATGCAAATAGTCTCTGCAGCATAGTATTCCCCCTTGTGAATTTGCGTATGTTTCCTCGTGGATCAGTATATGTTTATTATATACATATTTGGGTTGGACATTTTAATATAAAACCATAAAAACATTTCTTTTTTGGTATTGTGGGGACGGACGCCAGTAGTTTGGCGATGCGGGAGGTTCCAAACGAGAGCAGAGAACTTCTGAGCTACCGGCTAACCCGCACTAAGCTCATCGCCAGGAGGCTCTTCGCTAAGTGCTTGGTAAGCCGGGAATCTCATAAGATTCTCTAACCGCTCTCAAATTGTTTGGAACCTCCCGCATCGCCAAACTACTGGCTGCTCGTTGGTTAGCTTTAGGTACGGTCGAATGCGGTTCGTTGTATTTACAATTTATGATTTTCGTTTTTCATTTTTCATTTCTCACTCCTGCCCGTCATAGCCAGCCCACCATTGGCGGCAGCCTGGGGATCCAAGAGGGGTTGGGCGGCATCGGGATGAGCTGTGGTAAATCTTAGCGCGAAAAAGACAACTTCTATGGAGTGATGTGTGCTCACCAAAGCACACATCAAGGTCACCTGAGGCGAGTATGCATCAGGCATACTCACCGAATGTGACCGATCTCCATAAAAGTTATCTTTTTCACGCATAGATTTACCCAGCGAAATCCCTGCCGCCCAACCCCTCTTGGATCCCCAGGCTGCCGCCAATGGTGGGCGTCCTCATTTTTCTTATTTTACAGCTCCATTCACCACTCCATTGATGATCTGCTTCTGACAAAACAGATAGAACACCAAAATAGGAAGCAAAGCCAGCAAATAAGAAGCAAACGCCAAATTATAATTTGTACCAAACTGCGTCTGGAAAGTCAGCTGTGCCAGTGGCAGTGTATTCTTTCCTGTACCGGACATGATGACCAATGGTGTCATAACATCATTCCATGTACTCATAGCAGTAAGTACTGCTACTGTGGCATGCATAGGTTTCATGATCGGGAAAATGATCTTCCAGTAAGTGGACCAGGTAGAGGATCCGTCCACACGAGCTGCTTCCTCAAGTGCCAGAGGAATATTCTTAAGATAACCAGAATACAACAGCAGGTTCATCGGCATATAAAATACTGTGTAAAGAATGATAACACCAAAACGGTTGGCGATCCCCATCTGAGCAGTCTGTTTTACCAGAGGCATCATCAGGATAGCAAATGGTACGAACATACCACTTACGATATATAAATAAACAAATCCGTAGAATTTGCTTTTTCCCATACTTCTTCCGATCGCATAACCTGCCAGTGAATGGATCACAATTGCAAGGATAACAGTCGCTACAGTCAAAATCAAACTGTTGCCGAGGGAATTCCAAAAATCAGTAACTTCCATAGCCTGTGCAAAGTTTGAGAGGCTCCATGTCTTTGGAAATGAAAGTGCTCCGGCGATATCATTTGTCATCTCTGACGGCTGTTTAAGAGCAATGATAATAGCCATATACAATGGGAAAAATACGGTGATACAGCCTATAATCAGTAAAACTGTAATCGGCCAGTTGATCCTGGTAACCTGATTATTTTTTGATTTATTCATTATAACTGTTCCTCCTTCTTACCCATTGTTCTTAACTGGAATGCAGAAATCGCAACGATCACTACAAAGAATACTACCGCATTTGCACTCTGGAATCCAAACTGTCCGCCGCTCATACCATTCTGGTAGATCAGGAAAGAAATAGATTCTGTACTCTGTGCAGGACCACCGCTTGTCAAAGCCATGATCTGGTCGAATACCATCATGAAGTTCTTCATACACAAAACAAGGTTGATGGTAAAGAACGGAATGATCAGAGGGAAGGTAAGATTCTTAAATCTTGCCCATCCAGTCGCTCCGTCAAGTGCTCCTGCCTCATATACATCTTCCGGAACTGTCTGAAGACCGGAGATGTAGATGATCGTATTCATAGCGATAGACTGCCATGCACCTACGATAACGATACCAAACCATGCAGTACCTGTCTTTGAAAGGATGCTGGAGCTCAGCCATTCGATCCCTGCTGCCTGACCTGCTGCCGGCAGAATATAGGTAAAGAAAAAGCTGAAGATATAACCTACAACCAATCCTCCAAGAATATTCGGGATAAAATAGATTCCACGAAGAACGCTCTTATATTTAATCTTCGCATTCAGTCCAAGCGCAAGGATCAGACTTAAAAGATTAACTATGATGGTACAAACAATTGCGTATTTGAATGTAAACAGGTAAGACTTTCCAACTCTAAGATCTGTAAAAAGGTCTGTATAGTTTCTAAGGCCAACCCAGTCATAGCTTCCGTAACCCTTAAAGTTCGTAAAACTGTAGATAAATCCTCTGATCAGAGGCAATGTGTTAAAACAGAAGAACAATACCAGTACCGGAATCGTGATCAGCAGAAAGGTACGTTCTCTGTTGTTGATTTTCTTTTTATTATTCATCATAAATCCCCTTTCTACTCAGCGCTGTTTTGCTCATTTTCATAATCCTGGACCTTCTGGATCAGGTCTCTATTGTAACGGACCCACTCTGTATCGAATCTTTTCAGGAATGTATCCGTTGCATTCTCACTGTCATCCAGAAGATAGGTCTGGATCATGGCATCCACAGACATTTCACTTGGATAATGATGATCCTGATAATCCACCAGCTTGCCTTCATTGATGTAATCAGCCATACCATCCAACATGGAAGGAAGGACAAATTCACCCTTCTTACATGGAACTGCACTCTGATCATCGATATACATCTGGACATTTTCATCCTGAAGAAGGAAATTCATAACCTCGTAAGCAGCTTCTTTGTTCTCACAGCTGTTCATCACAGAAAACTGAAGGTCATTACCTGAGTTCAGTACATTTTCTTCTGCATTGTTGCTTGCAGGAAATACAAAAGAATCAATATCGATATCTGGATTTACTGATTTGATCTGAGGTACTGCATAACTTCCGATGGCATACATGGCAGAATCCCCATTTGCAAATGCTGTACAAGCATCGTTATATCCATAAGCAAATGGGTCATCCTGGGCATATGCAAGAAGAGATTTTTCTTTTTCAGCTACTTCTCTATAATTCTCAGTAAATGTTGTATTTCCTTTATTTACCTCTGCACATACATCAGACGGTGCCAGGTCAACTGCAATGGCATTCCATGGTGCAAGACATGTCCATGTATCCATGAATCCAAAGTAAAATGGCTGTACTCCTTCAGCTTGGATCTGTTCACACAGAGCGATCAGTTCGTCCCATGTAGTAGGAATCTCCCAACCGTGTTCAGCAAACATTTCTCTGTTATAAAGTACACCGGCAGCATTTGCCATATATGGTACTGCGTACACGCCTTCCTTCGGAACAAATTCAAGTTCTTTATCCGTCTGAAGGTATGCTTCTTTGATATCACTCAAACCTTCGTAATCTGATATATCCATCAGCATGTCTGAGTCAAGGAAGTTTGAATAATTGATATCTCCTCCGATACCGATAATATCTGGATAATCTTCCCTGATAAACCTTGTCTTTAAGATTGTTGTTGCATCATTTGGGGAATCAATGACCAGTTCAATGTCATCGTGGGTCGCATTGAATTCGGCTTCCAGTTGTTCAAATACCTTTACCGCTTCCTGCTTGTACTGCACGATCTCGATTCTCACTTTTCCATTGTCCGCACTTTCACCGCAGCCTGTGAGTACAGTTCCTGCAGCGATCATACCTACAAGGCCAAGCCCGATTGCTTTTGTTGTATGTCTCCTCATTACTGAAGATCCTCCTTTTACCGTGATTTTATAATTACAATTTTTGCTTCATAAGGACGAAGCTTTCCTTTTTCTCCCTGATCCGGATAGTTTGCGATCAGAACCTGTCCGTCATCCCAATTTTCTTCTAATTCATAGGAGACTTCTGTATCTTTAAAATTACACAGAACCAGCATCTTTGCATTTTCATTTTTTCTTGTATATGCAAAAATATTTTCATCCTCTTCCAGCACCGGTGCATACACACCATCAATAAATACTTCTTCCTGCTTACGAAGAGCAATCAGTTTCTGATAGTAATAGAATATAGAATCACTATTTTCCAATGCTTCCTGTGCGTTGATCACTGCATAATTCGGATTCAGACGGAGCCATGGAGTTCCTTTTGTAAATCCTGCATTTTCGCTGTCATCCCACTGCATCGGAGTTCTTGCATTATCACGGCCCTTGGCATAGATGGATTTCATGATATCTTTCTCATCGTATCCCCTAGAGAGACGTTCATTGTACATGTTGATCAATTCGATATCTCTGTAATCTGAGATGTCAAATTTTACATTTGTCATACCAAGTTCCTCACCCTGATAGATGTATGGTGTTCCCTGCATTCCGTGGATCACTGTTGCCAGCATCTTTGCAGAAACATTACGGTATTTTCCATCATCTCCAAATCTTGATACACTTCTTGGCAGGTCATGATTGCCGAGGAAAAGGCTGTTCCATCCTGTACCATTTAATTCTTTCTGCCATTTTGTAAATACTTTTTTGAATTCTACGAAAGGAAGGTCTGCAAGATCCCATTTTTCCTTGCCTTCCTGCTGATCTAACAGTATGTGTTCAAACTGGAAAACCATGGAAAGTTCAGAGCCGTTCGGATTGCTGTATAGTTTTGCACGTTCCGGTGTCGCACTCCATGCTTCACCTACGGTTACAAGCTCAGCTCTCTGGAACGTTGCCTTGCTCATTTCTTTCAGATAAGGATGAAGCATCTCGCCTTCCGCCATCACCATCTTGTCTGTCTCTTTTCCGATCAGATCGATAACATCCAGACGGAAACCGCCCACACCACGGTCGATCCACCAGTTGATCATATCGTAGACAGCCTGTCTCAGTTTTGGGTTCTCCCAGTTAAGATCCGGCTGTTTTACTGAAAACTGATGCAGATAATACTGCTGGCATTCCTCAACCCACTCCCAGGCAGGACCGCAGAAGGCAGATTTCAGATCATTTGGGTATACACCTTTTTCTCCATCTCTCCACACATAGTAATCGTGATATGGATTGTCCTTGCTTTTCTTCGCTTCCATGAACCATGGGTGTTCATCTGAAGAGTGATTCAGTACCAGGTCCATGATGATCTTGATATTTCTCTTTTTTGCTTCTTTGATAAGTTCATCCATATCCGACAGATTTCCAAAGATTGGATCAATATCTCTGTAATCGGAAATGTCGTATCCATTGTCATCCTGTGGTGACTTATACACTGGTGACAGCCAAATCGCATCGATGCCCAACTTTTCAAGATAATCAAGCTTTGTCACGATACCCTGAAGATCACCGATACCATCTGCATTGCTATCGTAAAAGCTACGTGGATAGATCTGATAGATCACGGATTCCTGCCACCATTTCTTTTCTTTTCCCTGCATATCCTTTTCCTCCTGATTTCAAATACAGCATCTGTGTATTTGAGAAAAATGTTTTATCTGCTTCCTTTATTTAATATGTTTAAGCTGTGGATAGTTATACATTTTGCCAGATGAAATAGTAGTTAGTTTTGTGTAGTTTTGCAATACGTTTACAAAAAAACTAACATTAGTTACAATATTGGCGTGGTGTTTTTGTGCATTTTTTCTGATTTTGAGGGGATTTATGTTTATTTTCCCTTGAATGGGGAGATATTATTCTGTGTGGTTTCATTAAAAGGGGTGGTGGTTAAAAGGACGCCATCCAGCACCGGGGTTGCTAAGAAGCTGATTACTTGTATGCGAGGTATATAGGAAGAAAACGTGTTTTGGTGCCTCGTGCACATATATTATTTCACTATATAATACACTATAGTCTTGGAATTTGCTGTGGATCGGGCATCTGTAAATTTTCTTTCTTGCTCTGCCGCGTGTTTTTTTGATTCCGAGGCAGTGTAGATGATTATTATATATATGCCTCGTTGGTGCACTTGTGTGTGCATTATCTGTTGGAAAGTATGGTTATTATGTTCGTATAGAGGCAGTAGTTTGTGATTTTATAGTGTATGCCCTCTGTGCAGGCAAAGTATGCTTGTACTTCATCTTATCCGCTTGGCTAGCTGCACTGCTACACTCGATTTACAGTTTGCATACATCAGCCGTCCAGCCTCGAAGGGACAGCCGGGCAGGGGTGCGGGGGCGTGGTATCGGGCTTGAGCTGATTAAAAACTTAGTGCGGGGGATACAGGTTCTGTGGGATGTTGGGTGCTTTCCAAAGCCCCCAACAAGGACATCTGAGGTGGGTATGCATCAAGCATACACGCCGAATATGTCCGATTCCCGCAGAACCTGTATCCCCCGCACTTAGTTTTTAACAGCGAAAAGCTCTACCACGCCCCCGCACCCCTGCCCGGCTGTCCCTTCGAGGCTGGACGGCGTCCGTATCTGTTATTCCATCTTTTCACTTCCCAGCAACATTTTTCACACTATCCCTGACAATAAGTTCCGTCGGCAGATTAATATTCCTCACCAACACTTCTTTCCCATAGATCCGCTTCATCAGAAGCTTCACCGCTTCTCTTCCCTTTTCTTCCGGATTTTGGCGTACTGTGGTGAGCATGGGCCTTGATAGTTTTGCATAAATGTTATCGTCAAAGCTGGCTACTGATATATCATCCGGTACCCGGAGATTTTTGGAAAAGAAAATGCTGATTCCCTCATTTGCCAGATAGTCTGACACGAAAAATGCAGCTGTATATCCTTCCCTGACCGCTTTTTTTGCAAACTGACGCAGCACTTCATGACGCTGGTTTTCATCCATAGGAAGATAGTAATAATCATCTTCTCTGTATGGAATCTGGAACTTATCCAATGCTTTTTTGTATCCTTTGAGCCTTGAACTATTACTCGCCACTGGTATCTTCTGATCGCAAAAGAACGCAATCTTATCATGGCCCTGACGTATCAAAAACGAAATGATCTCATAGGTTCCATCTTCATCCAGGATTCCAATATTATCATATTCACCGTATCCCGAATCAACAAATACAAGTGGTTTTTTTACTTTTCTTGTAAGCGTGGCACAATTGTCCGGTTCACATCCAAGAAGGATTCCCCCTTCGATATTTCTTCCCTTTAATTTATCTTCAAATTCATCGTTTGTTGCCACTGTTCCACATACCAGTGCACGATCGTATTTTCTAAGTTCCCTGTCTACACCCTCGAGGATGCTTCCACAAAATGGGTCTGTCAAAACTCGTTTTTTTTCGCCAAGACAGAAGTAGACAGCGATAAGTTTCTGATCCTGCTCACCATCTTTTGTTTTCCTGTCATTTACATAATGATTCCGGATCAGAGCCTCTTCCACCTTGCGGCGCGTCTGCTCAGACATCTTCCCAGCCCGTCCGTGAAGTACATTGGAAACTGTTGTCGGGCTTACGCCCAGCTCTTCGGCAATCTCTCTAATCGTTATCATCTTAGCTCCTCTTCCACTTTGACAGGTCTCCTAAAAACGAAAATCCCGGTTGCCCTGTTCGATTTCTTTCAAATTACGTATTACGATTTCTCTTACTTTTTCTTTTGGAATATTAGAAAGTTCCTGTTGGATCATTTCATTTCCAATCTTCTTTGTATCTTCTGCCGCATAATCTTCCAGATATTCCTTTAATGTCATAAGGGCATTTGGATGACAGCAGTTTTGTATCTGTCCACTTTTACACAGACTCATAAAACGATCTCCCGTTCTTCCTTCACGGTAGCATGCAGTACAAAAGCTTGGAATATATCCCAGCCTCATCAGCCAGTTTACAACCTCGTCCAATGTACGGTTATCGCTCACATCGAACTGAGCGGAACTTTCTTCCTCAGGCTCTCTCTCCACATATCCGCCTACACTTGTGCGGGAACCGCCGCTGATCTGGGAAACGCCCAGATGGAGCACACGCTCACGACAGGCCTGACTCTCTCTTGTGGACATGATCATGCCTGTATATGGAACTGCGATACGGATACATGCGACTAATTTTGCAAATATATCATCATCGATACCATTGTCAAAAGTATCCGGATCAATATCATCTGCACGACGGATCCTTGGAACGCTGATCGTATGCGGGCCTACGCCGTGTACTGCCTCCAGATGTTCTGCATGCATCAAAAGTCCTGCAAATTCATATCTGTAAAGCTCTAATCCGAAAAGTGCTCCGATACCAACATCATCGATACCACCTTCCATTGCACGATCCATTGCTTCTGTATGATATGCATAATCATGTTTTGGTCCGTTTGGATGAAGCTTCTCATAAGAATCTTTGTGGTAAGTCTCCTGAAACAAAATATAAGTGCCGATTCCTGCATCTTTTAATTTTCGATAATTTTCCACTGTCGTCGCCGCAATGTTTACATTTACACGGCGGATCGCTCCATTTTTATGCTTGATCCCGTAAATGGTTTTGATACTTTCCAACACATATTCGATCGGATTGTTGACTGGATCTTCCCCGGTCTCAAGAGCCAGACGTTTGTGTCCCATATCCTGAAGTGCGATCACTTCCTGCTTGATTTCTTCCTGCGTGAGTTTTTTTCTCGGGATATGTTTATTCTTTGCATGATATGGACAGTAAACACATCCATTTACACAATAATTTGACAGATAAAGCGGTGCAAACATTACGATTCTGTTGCCATAGAAATCTTTCTTTATCTGCTCTGCCAAAGCATAAATTTCCTGATTCTTTTCCTCATTTTCACAGGCCAAAAGTACCGATGCCTCTTTGTGAGTCAATCCTTTTCGAAGCTTTGCTTTCTCGATGATCTGATCGATCAGTTCGAGATTTTCTTTGTTCTTGTCTGCATACTCGAGAGTCTCCATGACTTCCTCGTGACTGATGAACTCCTCAGCCTTCATTGAATCTACTTTGTACATTTTTTATCCTTCCCTTCTTTTTTCTCTTTTTTGTTTTTCACATTTTCTCTTGATCATCTGAGCCAGCTCTGTTGTCTGTCCAGTCTATTTTGTCCGTTTTACTGGCTTTGTCCGTGAACATATCCCGGTGCATCGCCTCTGGCAGTGACTACCTGATAGCCAATAGACTTCATCTGTTCCTTCAGTCGTTCCAGTCCTTCTCCACTCTCCTCACCAGTTCCCAGTTTATTGTCATAAAGCAGGTATTTTTTCCTGTTTGGTGCCGGTGAAAGATTGGGCATCACTACGTTTGCTCCTGCAAGTATCCCCATCTCTCTTCCATGAGGATGGATTGTTCCCAGAGCTGTCGTTGCCGGGAGGAGTACTTTAGGAAGCATCAGGCGGATCATGCCAAGCATCACTAATGTCTGTGTCAATGTACCGTTTTCAAAGTCTCTAAACGGCGTATCTTTTTGTGATATAAATGGTCCTATCCCCACCATCTGAGGCTGCAGATCCTTTATAAACATCAGATCCCGTGCAAGATGCTGCGGAGTCTGAAAGGGCGATCCTATCATGCATCCGCATCCCACCTGATAACCGATATCTTTCAGTTCTCTCAGACAGTTCATCCTGTGTGCAAAGCTTAATGCCGGAGGATGAAGTCTTTGATAATGTCTTTCATCCGCAGTCTCATGACGAAGCAGATATCTTTCTGCACCAGCATCATAAAAACGCTGATAACTCTCTCTTTCCCGTTCGCCCAGAGACAAAGTAATGGCACAATCCGGATAACTTTGATGTATCGACCAGACAAGATCCGTGACCATATCATCTGTCATAGCCGAATCCTCGCCGCCCTGCAAAACAAAGGTGCGAAATCCCAATGCATACCCACTCTTACAGCAGGACAGGATTTCTTCTTTACTCAGAGAGTATCTTGCTATCTTTTCATTGCTCTTTCTTATGCCGCAGTAATAACAATCATTTTTGCAAATGTTGCTCACTTCGATCAACCCCCGGATAAATACCTGATCACCAAAATGGTTTTTGCGGACAATGCGGGCTTTTTCATAAAGATATTCCCGCTCCTTTGTTGCACCTTCTTCCGACAGAGTGCTGATCAATTTGGCATACTCTTCCTCGCTGTCAAGCTGTTGTTTTTCAAACAGTTTGTCTATCATCATTTTTTCTGCTCCTTTGAATACACCGTTTTCGTGCTGACACCTTTTAACATACCCAATTTTCCTGACAGTGCACTGATCTTATCCGCTGGTGCATCCAGTACCACACTGATCACAGAAATCTGCTTCGGCTTATATGGAACTCCCATCCTGCCTACGATATATTCTCCATATTCATGGAGGATTCTGTTGATTTCTTCTGCGGCCTCACGTTCTTCAACTATGATGGCCGTCACTGCTATTCGTGTTTCCAACGCAAGTCTCCCTTCTCTTTTCTATTGTAACCCTTCAGCTGTATGATTTTCATGCAGCATATTGTATACAGCAGATCAAAGCGTAATTGAGCCTTTCCTTGCATTCCCAAGAATCAGAAAAAGCGCCCGCTAAGGGCGCTTTTTACAAAGACACAGGCCAAATCTGCCTGTGTGGATCATCATTCGCTGCCCTTTCCTCTCAGGACGTACCTTCGAGGTCTGGATACATATATGATGATTATATCATCTGACTCCTTAATCCACAATAGACAAAATCTGATCGCCAATCAATTGTTTCACCTCTGCCAAAACAGTATCCACCGGTGCTTTCAGGCTAACACTCTTGTCTCTGGTGACGATCTCACAGCAGTTTTCTTTCAGGTTTCTTGGACTTACGATAATACGGATCGGGACTCCCAGAAGATCTGCATCTGAGAACATCACTCCCGGGCGGACCTTTCTGTCATCATAGATCACTTCGATGCCATTATCCTGAAGTTCTTTATAAAGGCTGTCTGCACACGCTTTTGCTTCCTGATCATCAGAACGCAGGCAGCACAGATGAACCTGCCATGGTGCTATAGAAATTGGCCAGATCGGACCATATTCATCATGATGTGCTTCACATACAGAAGCTGCCAGTCTTCCTACTCCGATGCCATAACATCCCATCAGTGGCTCCTGCATATTTCCATCAGGATCCACATACTGCATATTCATGCTCTTAGTGTATTTTGTTCCCAGCTGGAAGATATTTCCCACCTCGATTCCTCTGGTCAAAGTGATCGTATGCTTGTGGCATACTGGACAGATTCCGCCTTCCTGTATCTTAGAAAGATCCATATACTCAGCGCCTTCGATATCCCTCTCGATATTGAGTCCACTGTAATGATATTCTTCCACGTTTGCTCCACAGACGAGATTGTGGATCCCCTTCAAAGAATTATCCAGAAGTACCTGGCAGTTATCAGTAATCTTATACGGACCGATATAACCTGCCACAAGACCGCATTCTTCCGTAATATCCGCCGGACGGATCTCTGATTTGAGATAATTTCTCAGCTTGGTTTCATTTACTTCCATATCTCCGCGGACAAATACCACCACATATCCATCATCCGAATCCTTCTGATACACAACAGCCTTACATGATTTTTTTACATCGCTTCCAAGGAAGGTGCACACAGCCTCTATGGTCTGTGCTCCCGGAGTATGTACCATGCGAAGCTCCTCCATCGGAGAATCATCTTCATTGACCACAATATTTTCAGCTGTTTCCATGTTCGCACTATAGCCGCATTCCGGACAGATAGCAAGACTGTCCTCTCCTACCGGTGTGACCAGCATAAATTCATGGGAAATACTTCCGCCCATCATTCCCGAATCACCCTGTACGCATACGGTTTCCGGGATACCTGCACGGGCAAATATCTTATGATAGGATGCCAGACAGCGATCATAAAACTCCTGCAGATCCTCCTGGGAAGTATGGAAAGAATACGCATCTTTCATCGTAAACTCACGAACCCGGATCATTCCTGCACGTGGTCTTGCTTCATCACGGAACTTTGTCTGGATCTGGTAGATCATAAAAGGATATCTGGAGTAAGTCTGTCCATACTCTCTCACCAGCTGGACCGATGCTTCTTCATGAGTCATACCAAGGACCATCTGGGCATTATTTCTGTCAGAAAAGCGGAGAAGTTCTCCACCTACGCTTTCATATCTTCCTGATTCTTTCCACAGATCCGCCGGAAGGACAACCGGAAACTGGACTTCCTGTCCGTCCAGTGCATCCATCTCCTCGCGGATGATGTTCTCTATCTTTCTACAGATCCTCTTGAGTGGCATATATTGAGAATAGATTCCATTTGCCACGTACTTCATGTAGCCGCCGCGGATCATCAGTGCATGACTGTCTATCACACAATCGGCTGGTTTTTCCTTGAAACGATCACCTACTAATTTTTCCAATTTCATAATAATGTACTCCTTTTTTTATAGTATTTCTTGCCTCTTTTTAGGGTAACTGTTACAATTAACTTAATTATTTTGATTGAATCATTCCGTATGTATTGATCTGCATCAAACATTACCACAAGGAAGATTCCTTTGGTATGGAAAGAAGGTTTTGTATGTATTACTTTATCATAAACCCTGTCTCCCGTTCAGGTAAAGGCCTGGAAATCTGGAAACAGGCAGAAAACACTCTAAAAGAGAAAAATCTTTCTTATAAACCTTATTTTACTAAATATTCGGGACACGGTACTCTGCTCGCAAAAGAAATCGCTCCCCTTGCCGCCGGTCATATTCTTGTCGTTATCGGCGGAGATGGTACGATCAATGAAGTGATCAATGGCCTTCCTTTGGATCATTCTATTCAGCTTGCCTATCTTCCCGTTGGCTCTGGCAATGATTTTGCCCGTGGGCTTGATCTGTCTTTAGATTCTATGAAATCACTGGAAGATATCCTGTTAACACCCCATAGCCAGTCTATCGATATTGGAACGCTAAAGCTTGAAAAACAGAGTTCCCGCTTCGCCATCAGTTCAGGCATCGGCTACGATGCTGAAATCTGTTATGAAGTTTCTCATACTCCTGTAAAAAAATGGCTGAATCGTCTGCATCTTGGAAAACTCACCTATGCCTATGCGGCCATCCGTCTTCTTTTTCATTTTCAGCCCGCTGATATGGATGTGGAAATCGATGATACGCAGCGTTATCACTTTAAGCGGGTGTACTTCATCGCTGCGATGAATCTCCAATATGAGGGCGGAGGTTTTCGCTTCTGCCCTGAAGCCAGCTATCAGGATGGCTCTCTTGACTATCTCATCGTCCATGACCTTGGCAAACTTTTTATATTACTGATGTTTCCAAGTGCCTATTTTGCAAAGCATACTTCCTTTCGCGGTATCACGATCCTCCGCGGCAAAAAGATGAGAATACATAGCCAGCAGGCATACCGTGTACACCGTGACGGCGAATATGCCGGCCTTACTGACACCATAACCTTCGATACCAAAAAGCAGGCTCTTGACATGATCTTATAAAGAAGATAAAGGCAGGAAAGCCGCCCCGCCTATGGGGCAGCCTGCCAAATATCTTATCTCAGGAACATCCTCATCATCCGTTCGCCAGTCTTTGTATATGGCATGTAGCGAAGAGGAATATCCAGACACATGGACTTTTTCACGATGCTTTTTTCATGGGTAAATGTCTCAAAAGATTTTCTCCCGTGATAATTTCCCATTCCGCTGCCGCCGACTCCGCCGAAGGGCATTCTGGATGTAGCAAGATGAATGATCGTATCGTTGATACATCCTCCCCCATAGGATATGCTTGTCAGAATCTTCTTTTGTATCTTGGGATTTTCTGTAAAAAGATAAAGAGCCAGTGGTTTTTCCCTGTCTTTTATCTTTTCTATAGCTTCATCCAGATTCTTATACGTAAGCACCGGCAATACCGGTCCAAAAATCTCTTCCTGCATCACAGGCGCATCCCAGCTGACATCTTCCAAAACCGTCGGTGTGATCTGCAGCTTTTCATCGTTTCCATATCCACCGCATGAGATTTTTTCTCCCGTTATCAGATTCAATACTCTGTGATAATGTTTTTCATTAATCATCTTTGGATAGTCCGGATTATCCAGCGGTTCTTTTCCCAGCATTTTCCCGATCCAGTATACTATATAGGCTAAGAACTCTTCCTTCACCTTCTCATCTATCAGAAGATAATCCGGTGCGATACAAGTCTGCCCACTGTTCAGGAACTTACCGAATACCAGTCTTTTTGCTGCCAGCATCAGCTTCGCATCTTTTGTCACAATACATGGACTCTTTCCGCCAAGCTCCAGTGTGACCGGGGTCAGGTTCCGGGATGCTTTTTCCATCACCAGTTTTCCCACCGTCACTCCGCCGGTAAAGAAGATATAGTCAAATCTTTGCTCCAGAAGTTCCGTATTCTCTTTTCTTCCCCCCTGAATGACCGTCACATATTTTTCCGGAAATACATCTTCTATGATATCTGCCATAACCTGTGATACGTTAGGTGCATAGGCAGATGGTTTTAAGATGCAGCAGTTTCCCGCAGCGATCGCACCGATCAGAGGATCCATGCACAATAAAAACGGATAATTCCACGGTGACATCACAAGTACCACACCGTAGGGATCAGATACCGTAAAGCTTTCTGCCGGAAACTGTGCCAGCGGTGTCAGATGTCTTTTCTTCATATTCCACAAAGGAAGATGTCTTTTTACATACGTCAGCTCCGAATATGTCATCCCTACCTCTGTCATATAGGCTTCATACGCTGATTTGTTCAGATCTTTTTTTAATGCCTGAAGGATATTTTTCTCGTTTCTCTTTATGGATTCCTCCAAACGGTTCAATGCTTCCATACGAAATCCCAGACTTTTAGTCCTGTCCGTACGAAAAAAAGTTCTTTGTCGTTCCACTATCTGTTCTATTTTCATGCTGCACCTCCATGCCGGTATATTTTCTCAGGCGCCAAACCCCGACTTTCTTTATCCTTCTACGATCAGATAGGTTCCATCTTCGAGAGGAAAAATCTCACTGGCTTCCAAGAGTTCCTGCTCACTCATTCCGTCAACGTCCATTCCACTCTCATCCAGATATTCTCTGACTTCCTTTATAGACTTTACTACCACTGCCAGACAATCCTCCAGGTATTCTTCCGCCTCCTGATAGTTTTCAGCAACTGGTTCATCATATAATTGTCCCTGATTCTTTAAAAATGTTTCCACGCATAATTTGCTGTATTCACTCATTGACTCATCCTCCATTTTTTATCCGTGCTCCATCAGCATCGGTTTTTATGCATATTTTTCCTCGAGCCTGGCTTTCGATGGATGTTTCTTCCAGCTCTTCCTGCTGTTTTCACGCATATGTTTTTCCAGTGCATGTCCTACCGTATCCGTATGGTAACGGCAGATCTCTCCGATGCCCGGCTGCGCAGTGTCCATCGCATAACTGCTTCCTACGAACTTAAGCATCTCCACATCATTATAGTTATCTCCAAACGCCATACATTCTTCCGGGCGGATTCCGAGATATTCTGTCAGCACCTGCATGGCACTGCCCTTATTCACTGAAAATGGCATCATATCCAGCCATTCATTTCCAGATGTCACAACCGTCAGTCTGTCACCAAAACGATTTTCCCAATAAGCCTTCGTATCTCCAATGCCATCTTTTTCATAAACAGAGATTTTAAAATATGACTCCTGGGTACCCAGGATATCATCAACCACTGTCACATTATTTTTTACCACATCTCTGATCCTATACAGAAAGCTTTCCTGTTTTGGCTGAAGATAGGATGTATCTTCACCGGAAAGCAAAACCTCTGCCGATTCTTTTTCAAGGATAGCTTTTATAATCTCCTGCCCTGTCTCTCGATCCATCAGTTCCTTATGTATCATCTTTCCCTTGTAGAACACGATACATCCATTTTCACAAATATAGGCAATATCATCTGCCACAGGTGCAAATAAGCGGCGAAGGTTCGCATACTGGCGGCCACTGGCGGCCACAAATAATATCCCCTGTTCCTTCAGTCTTCGTATCTGATCACAGGTTCCCTCAGGAAGGGTCTGTGCTCCATCTAACAATAAAGTTCCATCCAGATCACTGGCTATCAATTTAATCATTTCTTCCCTCCTGAATCTTCAAAATCTCTTCCGGTGCTGCAATAATCTGATCTGCCTGATTTTCCTCAAGCTCTTTTCTATCCCGAAATCCCCATAATACGCCAACGGTATACATTCCTGCTGCCTTACCTGTCTGCATGTCTGTATTAGTATCTCCTATGTAGATACATTCCTTTGGTTCCACACAGAATTCCTCTGCTATCTTCAGTGCATTATCAGGTGCCGGTTTTCTTTTCATTCCCGGTTTTAATCCCATGATCGAATCAAAGAGTTCTTCGCCAAAAAGACCTGTGACCGCCAGATAGGTGGCTTCACTCGGTTTATTTGACAAAACAGCCAGCTTCATTCCTCTGTTCTTTAGTTCTTTCAAGGTTTCTTTCATGCCGTCAAACACTTTCACCTTATATAAAGGATTCTTCGCAAATATCTCCCGATACAGCTTCTGTCCTTCCTCAAGACGAGACATGTCAGAACCCGCCGCCTTCATGCAGCGCTCCATTAATACATCGCCTCCATCACCGGCATGGTATTTGTAATCCTCTACCGGCTGAGCCGGAAGTCCAAATCTTTCCAATATCTGGTTCGCCACATATGCGATGGAATCCACCGTATCTGCCAATGTGCCGTCCAGATCAAATATACAAGCCTGATACATATTCGATCACTCCTCACTTGTTCTCATGTAATTGAACATTCTTTTTCATTATAGCGACATAAGAATGCCCCTGCAAGCTTATTTTGGTTCTTGAGTTTCCGCAGTTTTATCCACATAGACCTGAATTAAACCATGTCTTTATAAACAACTTTCAAAAAATGCCCCAAATATAAGGAATCTGATTC
>SAAH01000197.1 GCA_009929525.1 Clostridia bacterium
AGCTAGCTGTCAAAACTAAAATAGAGTAAAACGCTTGCATCTATCTTTGGTGCAAGCGATATTTTGTCAATAGCGTAGGATTATTTTGCGCTTACGACAGAAGAAGTAGCAGGTTTAGAGAAGATAATCGCAGAAAGCAAGGATATCGTCGCTATTAATCTTGTGTTTCTCTTTATTAAGACTCTCAGAAATTTCATATATGACACAAAGAACCACCAAGGCAGAAAGGTGGTTCTTATATTTTGCAGTGAATGAATCAATTATTTTGTGATGATATCACAGAAAATAATTTACCTTTTGCTTATAATGTAGCTACAAATTAAGTAAGGAGGTAGTCTAAATGAGATTAAAAGATAAAGTTGCAATCATTACGGGTGGCAGTCGTGGTATAGGATTTGCTACAGCTGATAAATTCTTGAAGGAAGGTGCTTCAGTTGTGTTGGCAGCAAGTTCACAGGAATCAGCAGATGTTGCTGTAGATAAATTAAAAGAAAAATATCCCAATGCAATAGTTGCTGGAATTAGTCCAAATCTAGCAAGCATGGAGTCTGTCAGAAAGGCTTTTAAAGAGGCAACTGAAAAATATGGATGTGTCGACATACTGGTAAATAATGCAGGAGTTTCAGAAAATACCTCATTTATGGATTATACAGAGGAGACTTTTGATAAAGTCATTGACCTAAATGTAAAAGGAGTATTTAATACTACTCGTGTAGCAGCAGAATGTATGGTGGCAAGAGGCAAGGGGGTCATTCTCTCAACTTCTTCCATGGTGAGTATTTCGGGACAGCCAAGTGGGGTTGCTTATCCGGCATCGAAGTTTGCAGTAAACGGATTGACTGTATCATTAGCAAGAGAACTAGGACCTAAAGGTATTCGTGTTAATGCTGTTGCACCTGGGATTACAGAAACTGATATGATGAAAGCTGTGCCAAAGGAAGTTATCGAACCTATGATTGAAAGAATTCCATTGCGTCGTCTTGGACAGCCAGAAGATATTGCCAATGCGTTTGTGTTTCTTGCTTCAGATGAGGCGAGTTACATTACAGGTGTTATATTAAGTGTAGATGGTATGGCAAGAAGTTAATTTAATGTGGTATGGTGATGTAATCACGGAAAACAAATGAAATTAAGACTATAATAAAGCTACAAAAAGAAAAAGATAAGGAGGACTGTAAAATGTCTGCTATTAATATCAATAAAAATAATTTTGAGAACGAAGTACTGAATTCCGATAAAACCGTTCTTTTAGATTTTTGGGCATCTTGGTGTGCGCCTTGCCGTATGGTAGTACCTATTGTAGAGGAGATTGCAGATGAGCGTAGGGATATTAAAGTTGGAAAGATTAATGTAGATGAAGAGCCTGAACTGGCAAATAAGTTCAGTATTATGAGCATTCCGACTTTAGTGGTTATGAAGAATGGGAAGATTGTACAGCAGGTTTCAGGGGCGAGACCTAAGAATGCGATTTTAGAAATGCTTTAGGGAGGTGTGCTAATGGGATTTTTTAATTTCTTTAAACAGTCGAATATTGATCAAGGCATAGAAGAATATAAAAGGTCTGCTGGTGCAGTTCTGCTGGATGTCCGTACTCCGCAGGAATATCAGGAAGGACATATACCAGAAAGTAAAAATGTGCCGTTGCAGCAACTAGACAATATTATTTCTGTAGCGAAGAATAAGGATATCCCGCTGTTTGTATATTGTTATTCCGGTTCCCGGAGCCGTCAGGCAACTGGGATTTTGCAACGAATGGGATATTCTAAAGTAAATAATATTGGTGGTATTGTAGCTTACTCAGGAAAGGTGGAAAAATAAGATGAAGGTAATAATCGTAGGAGGTGTAGCAGGAGGAGCTACAGCCGCAGCAAGAATACGCAGACTGGATGAACATGCAGAAATTACTGTGTATGAAAGATCCGGATACATATCCTATGCGAATTGTGGGCTTCCATATTATATTGGAGACGTGATTACAGATCCGGAAGAACTTACACTACAGACACCAGAGAGTTTTTTTAAACGCTTCCGTATTAACATGAAAATTCATCATGAAGTTATCTCAATACATCCCGAATGTAAAACTGTTTCAGTGAAGAATTTAGAAAACGGTGAAATATTTGAAGAAAACTATGATAAGCTAATCCTCTCTCCAGGTGCAAAGCCTACACAGCCGAGACTTCCCGGAGTAGGTATTGATAAACTTTTTACACTTCGTACTGTAGAAGACACTTTTCGGATAAAGGAATATATAAATAAGAATCATCCAAAATCGGCTGTATTGGCAGGTGGCGGTTTTATTGGTCTGGAACTGGCAGAAAATTTGAGGGA
Source organism: Clostridia bacterium (assembly GCA_009929525.1). Lineage (GTDB taxonomy): Bacteria > Bacillota > Clostridia > Lachnospirales > Lachnospiraceae > Oliverpabstia. The sequence goes on from SAAH01000197.1 coordinate 2,332, forward strand.
GCTTGGCATGGATGTTACGATTGTCCAGCGGCCTAAGCAGCTGATGAACCCTTTTGACCCGGATATGGCATCCATGATCCATAATGAAATGAGAAAGCATGGGATAAAACTGGTACTGGGCTATACAGTAGAAGGATTTAAAGGAAAAGACAACGGAGTGGAGGTTCTGTTGAAAGATAATCCATCCCTTCAGGCTGATATGGTAGTTCTGGCAATCGGAGTCACACCAGACACAGTATTAGCAAAAGAAGCCGGTCTGGAACTTGGCATCAAGGAAAGTATTGTAGTGAATGACAGAATGGAAACCTCTGTACCGGATATTTATGCTGCAGGTGATGCAGTTCAGGTAAAACATTATGTTACGGGTAATGATGCGCTGATTTCTTTGGCAGGACCAGCCAATAAACAGGGCAGAATCATCGCTGATAATATTTGTGGCGGTGATAGCCGTTACTTGGGCAGTCAGGGAAGCTCCGTTATAAAAGTGTTTGATATGACAGCAGCCACTACAGGTATCAATGAAACCAATGCCAAAAAGTCAGGATTAGAGGTAGATACAGTAATTCTTTCTCCTATGAGTCATGCCGGTTACTATCCTGGCGGAAAAGTGATGACCATGAAGGTGATTTTTGAAAAAGAGAGCTATCGTTTGCTTGGCGCTCAGATTATTGGATATGAAGGAGTTGATAAACGTATTGATGTGCTGGCAACAGCAATTCATGCGGGGCTGAATGCAACCCAGTTGAAAGATCTGGATCTGGCATATGCACCACCTTATTCTTCTGCCAAGGATCCGGTAAACATGGCTGGATTTATGATAGACAATATAGCAAAAGGGACATTAAAGCAATGGCATTTGGAAGATATGGACAAGATTTCTAAAGATAAAGATGTGGTGTTGCTAGATGTGAGAACTGTAGGTGAATTCAGCAGGGGGCATATTGATGGATTCAAAAACATACCTGTAGATGAACTGAGAGAACGAATTAGTGAAATTGAGAAAGGAAAGCCTGTGTATCTGATATGCCAGAGTGGTCTGCGCAGTTATATTGCGAGCCGTATTCTGGAAGGAAACGGTTATGAAACGTATAATTTCTCTGGCGGATTTCGCTTCTATGATGCAGTGGTCAATGACCGTGCGCTGATTGAAAGGGCATATGCATGTGGTATGGATTATTAAAAAATAATCACGATATTTTTATAATTTTCTTATAGCATAAAAAGATCCCCCATTTATTAGAATGACTTTCATAATTCTGATAAATGGAGGATTCTTCTTTATATGTTATAGAAAAACAGTTTTATGACCTTTGGAGTGTTTCCAGTCTTTTTGGATCAAGGATTGTGATTTTGCCGCGGGAGAGTTTGACGAGACCCTCGCCTTGAAAGTATCGAAGCATTCGAGTGATAACTTCCCTGTGGGAACCAAGATGATTAGCAATCGTCTCATGAGTGATTTTCAGCTCGTTTGTTCCTTCGATAGAGGCCTCTTCTAAAAGAAATGAAGCAACACGCTTATCCAAACTCTTCCACATAATCTGTTCAATCAGCCACATGACATCAGAAAAACGGGTAGCCATTAACTCATTGGTATAGTTTGCGACAGGAGCAGATTCTTTCATGATGCCCTTATAGATTTCAGCAGGGATGATCCAAAGATCCGTATCTTTTTCTGCTTCAATGGTTACTTCAAATTGAATAGACCGCATGATACATGAAGCGGATAAAAGACACATATCCATATCGAACAGACGGTAAAGTGTAATCTCCCGTCCTTCATCTGAAAGTATGTAAGTTGCAAATGGCGACACCCAACGGTCGCTTTTGCGGAGCTAATCGGCCGCAATGCGTAGCAAAACGGCCGTAATAGTACTTACCATTAAATACAAATTGTT
>SAAH01000198.1 GCA_009929525.1 Clostridia bacterium
ATTTTCGCATTACACCGCTACTCACGCAAAAGGCAGTTTGTGTGTGTCCCTTCATGGCGTTACCCAATCATTTGAACAACATCATATCAGTTGTATCAGAAATTTTGCCTTTAAGGCGGGCATTGCTGACCCCGTTGCATATTAGGCAACGGAACGTCTCGCCCGATGGAACTCATCAATATAGTATCGTGTTGATTTTTTCAGTTCCCTGTTAATCGTTACCCTGTTCCATACCTGGTCCTGAACAATCAGCATCCCTATCTTCTTCAACTGTTTTCCCAATTCTTTTATGTCGAAACACACCAGGCGGTTATTGATATCCACATTTGTCCTGTGATTAAATCCATTTAATGAACCAGATACATAGATTTCTAATGCCGTTGCAAGTCTCTGTGCTTCTGACTCCGCCTGCTCTCTTAGAAGATTATATAAATCCTCTAATATGGGCATTTTCTCAGGCTGTGGATCAGCTAGATATTCCTGATAGACCAGCCGTACACATCTATCAATGATGGTCTTCTCAACTGGCTCTAACCCATTCTTTCCACCTACAATCAGCTCACATAAGGACAAAATAAAATCCGATTTCAGAGAAAGTGGATTATCCTCTTCGGAATAATTCAAGTTCAAGTCCATCGGATTAATGTATTGACTGGATACTGGCGAAATTTTAATAACCTGCCCTCGTAGTGTTTTTACTAATGCATGATACTCAGATTCGGGATCACAGATAATAATATCATCTGTGGTAATCAAAAAGCAGTTACTGATTTCTCTCTTAGCAGAGAAAGACTTTCCAGAACCCGGCGTTCCTAATATCAAACCGTTAGGGTTCTTTAGTCGCTTTCGGTCTACCATAATCATGTTATTGGATAATGCGTTAATGCCATAATATAGAGCCTCTCCATCCTGATATAATTCCTGTGTTGTAAATGGAACAAAGATTGCTGTGGAAGATGTTGTAAGTCCCCTCTGAATTTCAATCAAATTCAATCCCAATGGAATACTTGACATCAATGCCGCTTCCTGCTGATAATCTAAAGGTTTCAAGGAACAGTTATACTTCTGTGCAATTCCTTGTACCTGGAACACATCATTGTCCAGCTTCTGACGTTTCTTTGCTGTATTCATTACCAGAACCGTAACAAGAAACATTCGCTCATTCCTTGACTGCAAATCTTCCAGAAGATTCTTTGCTTCTTCTCCATAGGTAGCAAGATCTGATGGAATGATATCCATGTCATACCCAGAACGCACTGCCTTTTTCTGTTCTTCAATCCGCATTTTATCTAAGTCTGAAATCTTGCCCTTAATCATTTTAATGGCTGCCGCCTGATCAATGGACTGCACATGAATATTTACATTAATGGTATCATCCACATCCAAAAAATCTGCCAGCATTCGATCTGTAAGCTCTGGTGCTAAAATCTGTAGATAACTGACACTTCCCATGGTCTGCCCCATCAAGAAACTTCTTGTCTTTCCAAAATTAAATGAAGTCGGTGCAATATAATCTTTTGTCTTCATACCTGTCATCGGGAGCATCTTATAATGAAAATGGAATGGCTCAATTCTGTTCTGATTGAACACATGATACATGACTTCCAATCGTTCCTCTCCATTCAATGCTCTTGCCTGTGCGCCCAAAACTTTAAAATTATTCAGCACATCTGCTTCAATTCTTTCTAATCTTGGTCTTGCAACATGAAGCGTGTCCGCTTCAATACCAAAGGTAATGTATTTTGTCTTTACCAATCCATTATTCCCTTTTGCCATCTGATTTTTTAGCATCTGTCTGTATTCTGCACGAATATCATCAAAGCTGTCTCTCTGGTCTGGAATCTCGATATTTTTCTCAAATTCTGTTACATCTGCCTGCTGGTTGTAAAATGACAACTGCACGCTGATAGAAGAATCAAAGTAATTCAAGAAATCGCAGTAATTTTCGAAGATTGTCGTCTTATCCTCATTAAGTGCCAACTGATAATTAATGTCATAGAATTGAATCGTCTTGGTAAAGAAATTTCTTGTAACCTGACACACTCCATCCTGAAACATTCTAAGATAAGGAATACTCTGTTGTGCCGACTGCGGTATTTTCTTCTGTTTTCTCCTTGCTTTCTCCTCTTTCTGCTTTTGCTTCTGAGCCTTTACAAGTTTTTTATCCTTTGCGTTTCTTCTTTCTTTTCGGTTTCTTTTTTCTTCCACCTGAAGCAACTCCTGTTGCTTTTGTCTTTTTGTCTTCTTTGCCATCTGGCAATCCCTCCTTTTTCACAAGGGAATCTATTTCATGATAGAAATTCTCTGTCTTATACGCCCTTACGGGTGGATTGATGAACTTCTGTCTAATCATATTTCCCATTACTTTTTCAAAGGGAAGTCCATCTTTTTCATACATCGCCAAAAAGAAAAATGGAAGCATAATCATCACCATCATAATAGCGGCAATATCTGCTCCAATCAGTTTTCTGGTTCCCAAATAAAATGGAACTCCCACAAGTGCTGCCAATCCAAAAAAGATTAGCTGTCTCTTTGTTAAATTTAATGCTATTTTTGTTTTTACCCTGGTCAAATCCTTGGGTACAGGTACATAGGCCATTGTCCTTTTCCTCCTTCTAATGGGCATTAAAAATTGACTTTGAAACAGAACCAGTTTTAAACAGTGTGAATGCCAACAGCACTGTATAGGCTCCGATTGAAAACATTGCTCCATGCAAATCTTCTGATACGGTCATATTATTGACCAGTATCGCATAGATAGCCACGCAGACCATCATAAAGAATCCCTGGAATCCCAATGCAAACAATCCTTTCAAATAATTGTTTCCGATATTTCCCCACTCCCGATTTGTCATTGTTGCAAACGGAATTGGCGATACCGAAGTATAAAGATAGATCTCGATCATACGTCCATACAAAATGACGGTTACGCATATGGACAGAATTTTCATTGTGATACTGATGAGCATGGTTTCCATGGACAATAGGAACAATTCTCCCAGTTCCATTGCTTCCAGTGAATCCATCAGGTTATTAACGGCAGTAGTAGGATCCACTGCCGTACTTCCTGATATCACGCCGGCAGCTTGATTCACGACATGTTGCGCCACATCAAATACTGCCATTGTTATATCAAAGGTATGGCTTACAAGATAAATCGCTATCCATGCTTTGAATATCCATTTGAAAATATTGAATGTTTCAAATTCGTGCATGTTGTTTTTCTCTGTTACCATAGTGATCAATTCATAGCAGAGTACAAAAGTAATTATCATACCCGCAATGGGGACAATCACCGTCTCAGACAGATTCTTTATCATATTAAAGATACTTGCATTCCATCCTTGTGGTGTCTGTCCCACCTGCTCTGCTATTGTCCCGACTTTATCATTCACTTCCGTAAACATACTCTCCAGTCCCGTCTTCACGAAACCGATCAAGATATCTTTTAGTGCTTCTGTAATTCGGTCAATGATTGTATTCATTTACTATCCTTACGAGAATAACGTTGATAGCTGTGGAAAAAATGTTGTTCCAATCAGCATAATACCAGCTCCCGCCATGAGCTGTTTAATTCCCTGAGATTTTGCACCAGGGTTATCATTTCCGTAACCTTCTAAAAGGTTTACCACACCCCATACACCAAGACCTGCTCCGATGGCAATGACTAATGTTTTAAGGGTGGTTATCGCAGCTGTAAAAAATGCCATATATTTTACCTCAATCTTTCTTATTGCTAATCAATTGTTACCTCTACAACCTCCACCACTTCATCTGGTTTCAGCCGTAATTTTGTATCAAACTCTCGCTCGACATTGAATAAATTCTTTTCGTCATAATCCGACAAAAATCTATAATTCTTATGTTTGGTAATATCGAATTTATCCGAGAAAAAAGGACGTACACCACGAATCTGTAGGATGCATTTACCACCATCCATGACCGCAATCTCGTCCTCTGTCATCAACTGTTTTCCAACTTTTTGATAATTTAAACCAAACGATTTCTGGTTGCTTCTTGTTTCTGACGTATTGTATAGATCAATCGTCTCTTTACCAAGAATCTCACTCATTTCCTTTAAGGTTGTTTTCTCTTTACCACCAAGGAATAAAGTGGTATCATGAGGTAAGCTTCCGCTCATCCTTTGCAGGACTTGCTTCCACTCCCTCCCAAACCGCACGTACACCTCTCGATGTATACGGCTTTCCGCT
>SAAH01000199.1 GCA_009929525.1 Clostridia bacterium
GGGACTTCCTTATGCGTATGACCATTTCGCAGAAGGGGAGAGCCCTGATCCACCGTTTATCTGCTTCCTGTATCCGAAAGCCGAGAATTTCGGTGCGGATAACCTTGTGTATCACCACTTCAACCGGCTGGACATTGAGGTGTACACCGATTACAAAGACCCGGATATGGAAGCAACTATTGAAGAAGTCCTGACTTTGTATGAACTCTATTATGAGAAAAGCGAGGTCTGGATCGAAACCGAAAAGATGTATGAAGTCCTGTATGAGCTGACCGTATAAGCCGGCCGCAGGGCGATAGGAGGAATAACCTATGTCGAAGCAAAGCAATAAGGTCAAATTTGGCCTGAAAAACTGCCATTATGCAAAGGCGACCTTTGACGAAGATGGCAGCGTCACTTACGCAAAGCCGGTCCGCATCCCCGGTGCAGTCAGTCTTTCTATGGATGCCAATGGCGAGATCGAGCCGTTCTATGCGGATAATATCGCCTACTATGTCGTGAATAACAACTCCGGCTATGAGGGTGATCTGGAGATCGCGCTGATCCCGGAGAGCTTCCTCACGGACATCATGCACGAGGAACTGGATGGCAACGGTGTGCTTGCGGAGAACGCCAATGTGGAACTGGAGCATTTCGCCTTCCTGTTCGAGTTCGATGGCGACCAGCGTCACATCCGTCATGTGTTGTACAACTGTGTGGCAAGCCGTCCGTCCATTGAGGGGGAGACCAATGAGGACAGCAAGGAAGTCAAGACGGACACTCTGAACCTGCAGGCAACCCCTCTGGCAAACGGTTATGTCAAGGCAAAGACCGGTACCAACACCACGGATGATGTCTATAACAAGTGGTACGATGCGGTCTACGAGCCGCAGGCGGAAGCTGTGGATGCCGAAGACACCAGTCACACTGAGGAGCCGCAGGACTAAGTGACAGACACACACCGCAGGGCTTCGGCTCTGCTTACATTATTATAAAGAGGTATATGACTATGAAGAAGATTTTTCCTTTGTTCGCAGTGATCATCGTTCTGGTACTGGCAATCTGCTCGTTCCACATCATCCCCACCGGCTACACCGGCGTGAAGACCAGCTTCGGCCAGATCCAGGAGACTACCATCCAGAGCGGAAAGCTCAACTTCTGCATTCCTTTTGTGCAGAGTATCCACAAGGTCAACAACAAGCAGCAGGATAAGCACATCGAAGCGCAGGTATGGGGCGAAGCCTCGGACAAGACTCCGGTGTATGCCGCAGATGTGATCGTGACCTATCAGGTGCTTCCTGAGAAGAGTGCATGGCTGTATGCGAATGTGTCCGACATCAAGAATCTGGTCGGTGATGAGCTGGTGGCATCTGCCATCAAGTCTGCGATGGCCGAACTTGGCCCCAATGAGGTGACGAACCGCACCAAGATCGAGCCTCTGGCACAGCAGAAGCTGGCAGAATCCCTTGTGCAGAAATATGGTGAGGACGTTGTGTTCGTAAACAAAGTCGTCATCAACGACATGAATTTCGAGGATGCCTATAACGAAGCCATCCAGCAGAAGTCCATTGCACAGCAGAATGCAGATAAGCAGAAGATCGAGAATGAAGCTGCCATTGCCAAGGCGGAAGCAGATAAGCAGGTGGCGATCACCAATGCAGAGGCGGAAGCTCAGAAGACTTCCATTGCCGCAGATGCACAGGCAGAGGCAAACCGCAAACTGGCAGAAAGCCTGTCCGATACGCTGATCGAGTACCAGAAGATCCAGAAGTGGGATGGCAAGCTGCCGACTGTGAGTGGCAGTAATGCACTGGTCAGCATTGACCCGGCAGAGTAAGAAACACGATATATGGCAGGGCTTCGGCTCTGCCAATTTTACATGAAATTTTGGAGGATTACGATTATGGCAGTTACAAAGAAAATTGAGATCGATGGCAAGGAAGTCACCTTTAAGGCAAGTGCCGCTGTGCCTCGCCTGTACCGCATCAAGTTTGGCCGTGACATCTACAAGGACCTGCGCCAGCTGGAAAAGAGCGTGGGGGAGAACGACGAGGACAATTCTAACCTCGATTTGTTTAGTCTGGAGATGTTCGAGGATCTGGCATGGCTGATGGCCCGTCATGCGGACCCCGCGAATGTGCCGGATAGCCCGGAGGAGTTCCTGGATCAGTTCAACACCTTCTCCATTTACCAGATCCTGCCCCAGCTGATCGAACTGTGGGGTCTGAACGTGCAGACGGAGGTGGAATCCAGAAAAAACCTCGAAAAAGTGAGCGGGAAATGACCACCCCGCTCTTTCTGCTGCGGTGTGTACAGCTCGGTATCAGCATCGCCGATCTCGACCTGCTGACCATCGGGTTGGTCAATGATATGTTCACGGAGCGGCAGAACGACGACTATCCGTACAAAGAGCTGGCTTCGCAAAGTGATTTTGACAAATTTTGACAGAATAAAACTCGACGAGCGTGCATATATTAAACATGAAATAAGCACGCTCGTTTGATTTTACTTGACTATCGTGCTTATTTCGATTACAATATAAGCACGGAAGGACGGTGATTCTATGAATGAGATGACAAGATTAGTTCAAAATCATGATTACCTTACGCCGAGAATTGCGGGAAAATCTGGAATTTCAAAATTTAAGTTTTACAAATATGTCCGAGAAAACGGATTGGAGCCGGTCAGCCGTGGTGTTTATTCTACGGGAGCGGATTGGGTCGATGAGTTGTATGTGCTTCATAAGAGATGCCCGAATGCTGTTTTTTCACATGACGAGGCTTTTTATTATCATGGTCTGACAGACAGAGAACCGTTTGTCCACACACTTACCATATACAGCGGTTACAATGCACACCGGCTTACAGCGGATGGAAGTTGTAAAGTATATACGGTAAAACGGGAATTACTGGATGTCGGAAAGATTATTGTGAAAGACAATGACGGGAATATGATTCCAATGTATGACCTGGAACGAACAATTTGTGATCTGATGAGAAGCCGGAGCAGTATTGAAGCACAGGATTTCAATTCTGTTCTGAAGACATATGTTTCCAGAAGAGACAAGGACCTGAATCGACTTATGGAATATGCAAAGTTGTTTCGGGTTGATAATGTGATCCGCAGATATATGGGGGTATTATTGTAAAATGCAGCTGACACCTGAACAGGTTAAGGGAAGAATTAAGAATGTGGCAAAGGAAAACAAGGCAGATGCCAGAACGCTCATGCGAATCTACATGATGGAGCGTTTTCTTGAGAGAGTTGTCAATTCGCAGTATAAAGATAATTTTATCATCAAAGGCGGAATGCTGGTGACAGCAATGGTTGGCGTAGCATTGCGGTCCACGATGGATATCGATACGAGCATTAAAAATCAGAATCTGTCGGCAGAAGATGCAAAACGGATTGTGGATGATATCAAGGACATCGACCTTGGCGATGGAGTGACCTTTGAGGTTAAGGAAGTTTCCAATATCATGGCTGAGATGGAGTATCCGGGTATCCGTTTTACCATGAATGCCGTGATGGGAAAACTTGTGACGCCTATGAAAATTGATATTTCTACAGGAGATGTTATCACGCCAAGAGCAATCGAGTACAACTATAAATTGCTCTTGGATGACCGTTCCATCAGCCTTTGGTCGTATAATTTGGAAACAATTCTGGCAGAAAAACTTCAGACGGTCCTTGCAAGAGGTCTTTTGAATACCCGAATGAGAGACTTCTATGACATCAAGACCCTGCTTTCTATTTACGAGCAGGACATCGATGCTGATGTGTTGAAAAAGGCATTTGAGGCAACCTGTAAGAAAAGAAGCACCGAAAATCTGAAAGAGGAAGCACCCAAAATTATGGCTGCCGTCAGTAATGACGCACAGTTACATACACTTTGGAAGTCCTACCAGAAGAAATATCCGTATGCGGCTGATATCAGCTATGAGGATATTATGGAGAGCACAATGCTCTTATGGAGTAAAATTAAATAATCGGTAGCAACCCCGTTGGAGAAATCTGACGGGGTATTTTTATACCCATTTTTTTAGCCTGTCTGCCCTGTGCAGATGGGCTTTTCTTATGCCCAAAAGGAGGTGGTCATCCACATGGCATCCAGAATCCAGGGAATCACCGTTGAGATCGGCGGCGATACCACAAAGCTCTCCAAAGCACTGGAAAGTGTAAACAAGTCAATCAAGGGGACGCAGTCCGGACTGAAGGATGTC
>SAAH01000200.1 GCA_009929525.1 Clostridia bacterium
GGATACGAATGTAAAGATAGAAATATCGAAACGTGGAAAGTCTTGGAACGTGGAGTGATTACACACTGTGAAGCGGTTGGCAGGAAAACTGTAAGGTATCTCAAAACATTTGAGTACAATCTTACTCAGATGGGATACAAGCATTGTCTAAGCGAGAGCAGAAAATACTGGACAGTCATTCCGAAAGGATACAGTAAGCCTGTTAGACTTAAAAATCTAGGCGAGGAATATAGCGAGGAAGCGATTAAACGAAGACTTATAGAGAATCAAAGGCTTCCGATACTTCCCTTTTCAAGTGGAAGTAAAAAGCAATATAATCTCCCAACCAGAGGGGATAAAATCAAGAAAAAGAATGGTATTTATTGCTTGTATCTTTACTACTGTTACAAGTTGGGATACTTACCTAAATATAAGAAACCAGATACAAATAAGCTGCATTATCTTTTAAGAGAAGATTTATTAAAACTGGATAAGATTTCAGAGGAGGCAAGGCTGCTTGGTCGTGAGAATATCTCGACAGACAAGCAGCTTTTCTCATATAAAGAATCAGTTATGGGAGAGATTTCAAAACTGACTGACGATAGAACGCACCTGCGAAAAATGATGAGAAGAAAAATAAGTGACAATGAGCTATCAAAAGTCAAAGATGAAGTTTCGACAATAAGCGACAAAATTCGACTGCTCCGTAAGGAAGTAAAAACTTGTGAAAGTATTGCCGAGAGGTCAAAGGTTATGGAATATAACTTATCACAAGACAGAAAGCCAGAGCAGAAGAACAAAAGGAAGGAGAAAGAAACCTATGAACAACGGTGGTGACGCAGCGGAACAAATTGTTAGATTATCCCTTGAAGGGGTAGAAGTAGCTGCTAAATTAAGTGGTTCAGCCGCAAAGAATATTGCCATTCTTTTGGCTTCCGTATTAAAGCAGGAAGCAAGTCAGGCGAACAAGACAAGAGGAAAAGCAAGACTTACCAATATGATTAAATCAGGTAAAGAATTAAAAGTGTTTTCCATTTCAAATAAAGACCTGAAAATATTTACGGAACAGGCAAAGAGGTATGGAGTTTTGTACTGCGTGCTTCGAGATAAAAATACGAAGGGAGACAATGCTCCTGTAGATATTATTGCTCGTGCAGAAGACGCTTCTAAAATTCAGCGTATTGTAGAAAGATTTGACTTTAATACGGTTGAGAAAGCTTCTGTTATTGCGGAAGCACAAAAGGAGCAAGCCGATAGACAGAGCGTGGCAAAGGAAATGCCTACGAAGTCCAAAAATGAAATTATTATGGAGGAGGCAGTCAGAAAGCCAATGCAAAAGGAGGGACAGTCTCAGTCAAACCCCTCTGTTGCCAAGACGGACAAAAACCCTCCGTCAAGGCAAAGCTCAGAGCAGGTAGATATGCTCTCTGACAAGGGTGTTGCTGGCAAGGATACAAAACCATCTGTTAAGGAGAAACTTGACAGATATAAGGCAAAAGCAAACCAGCAAAAGGAATCAGAACGCAAAACACCTGAGATTGATAAGCCAAAATCCACAACAAAAAATGCACAGACAGTGCATACGCAGCCAAAACCTAAAGTGAAAAAATCAAAAGAGAGGTAGCCAAAATGACAAATGATTTTGAACCAAGAAAAGCGAATGAAAGACCAAGACTTTCAAAAGAAGAGTTTGCAGAGAAAAAGAAAGCAGAAAAAGAAGGCATTTATATAATGGCAGATGAAACTGGAAAAGAAATTGTAAATGACCCTGAGAAGTTTATGGAATATCTAAATACGCAAAGCCAGATGGATAGATATTCAGCAGTGAATACACTTCTTATTTACAATCAGTTTCCAGAAGCGACACAGTTAAAAAACTTTGAAGACTGGAGCAAAGAAAATGTGAGAGTGAAAAAGGGTGTGAGAAGTATTTCTATCTTAGAGCCAGTAGAATATACCCGAAAAGATGGGAATACAGGAGTATCTTATAATGTGAAAAAGGTATTTGATGTTTCACAGACAAATGCAAAGAGACCGCCTGCACCAAGCGTAAATCGTGACCCGAAAGAATTGATTACTACAATGCTTGATTCATCACCCGTTGATGTAGAAGGAACGAATGAACTTCCATATCCGAATATGGCAGCATTTTATAATAATGAGAAGCAGGTACTCTATGTGAAAAGAGATGTGGGAGATAGTGTCGCTGTTGCTCAATGCGTAGCACAGGAACTTGGACACGCCCAGCTTTCCATCAATAGTGATAAGTACAGTCGTTCTGAGATGGGATTTCCCGCAGTGTGCATTGGCTATATGCTTTGTAAAAAGTATGGAGTGGACACACAGAATTTTGCTATCAATCGAATTCCTGACAATATGAAAAATGCAGAGCCGCAGGAAATCAGAGGAGAACTTTCCAAAATGAGAAATGCAATGGCGGAAATCCATTCCAGAGTTTCTGATGAGCTGTATAAGAAAAAGCAGGAACGTTCCAAAGATTATGAAAGATAAGGTGAGCATATGGTAAAAGAAGAAAAATATTATATTGCTTTGGATGACTATGAGCATGGAATTATTGTCCGCTCTCTCAATGACACGAAAACGAAACTTCAAAAAGAAGGAAAGTTTACAAGTGATGTGAATGACCTTATTGTGAAAGTCGGAACAGCCCCAAAGAAGAAATTCAAAGTAATAGAAAAAGATAATGAATCGAGATAGAGAAAAACAGTCGTCAATTATTTTATCTCTGATTGGCATTATTCCTATGATATGGCTTGGATTAAAAATTGCACCATCAGCCAAAGGTGGTCTGCCAGAAATATTCCAAAGCTTGATGTTGATATTTGAAAAACCATTCCATATAGAATTTTGTGAGGACAGCCTAAAAACGGTCCTCATTTTGCTCTTGTGCTATGGAATGGGGATTGGTATCTATCTCTCATCGAATAGGAACTATCGCAGACGGGAAGAGCATGGTTCGGCTAAGTGGGGCAATGCCAGAACCGTAAATAAGAAATATAAGCAAAGTCCGCAATCAGAGAACAAGTTAATGACTCAATCGGTGAGTATTGGGTTAAACGCTAAGAAACACAGGCGAAACCTTAATACCTTAGTATGTGGTGGTTCAGGTGCAGGAAAGACAAGATTTTATTGTAAACCGAATCTAATGCAATGTAATACCTCGTTTGTAATACTTGACCCGAAGGGAGAAATGCTTCGGGATACGGGCAAGCTCCTTGAAAACAAAGGATATGAGGTAAGAGTTCTTGATTTAATCTCAATGGAAAAGAGTCATTGCTATAATCCATTTGTGTATTTGAAGAATGACAATGATGTGCAAAAGCTGGTTACAAATCTTTTTAAGAGTACAACGCCAAAAGGTTCGCAGAGTAATGACCCATTTTGGGATACTTCTGCTTCAATGCTTCTTCTTGCTCTTGTCTTTTATTTACACTATGAAGCACCAGAAGAAGAACAGAATTTTGCAATGGTAATGGAAATGTTAAGGGCAGCATCCATAGAAGATGAAGAAGATACAAGACCGTCTCCCCTTGATGAACTATTCCAAGATTTAGAGATGATAAATCCTGAGCATATTGCCTTGAAATATTATCGTTCTTACCATTCGGGTTCTGCCAAAACTTTAAAATCAATTCAGATTACACTTGCAGCACGACTTGAGAAATTCAACTTGGAAAGCTTAGCTGCACTTACGACAACAGATGAACTTGACCTGCCATCTATGGGAGAGAAAAAGGTTGCACTGTTTGCACTGATACCAGATAACGACTCCAGCTTTAACTTTCTGGTGTCGATTTTATATACACAATTATTTCAACAGCTTTTTTATACTGCTGACCATATCTACGGTGGAAGTTTGCCAATGCCAGTCCATTTTCTGATGGACGAATTCGCAAATGTTTCATTGCCTGATGACTTCGATAAGATTTTGTCGGTAATGCGTTCCCGTAGTGTATCGGTCAGTATTATTTTGCAAAATTTAGCTCAGTTAAAAGCACTTTTTGAAAAGCAATGGGAAAGCATTGTGGGTAACTGCGTGCGCCCAGAAGCGACCGGCGCATGTTAAAAAGGTCGCGCGGTATATATGGGATACCGCCTTTAGCAAGCGGTAGGAAAAAGTATCAAAGTGACATCG
>SAAH01000201.1 GCA_009929525.1 Clostridia bacterium
ACTTCGTGTCAAGTGATTTTTTGAAAAAGGTGGAGAAAAAATAAAAATGGAATCTCAGAAGCCAGATAAACAGAGGCTTAGAGATTCCGAGAGTCTATTTAATAGAAAAGGAGAAAACAAATGAAAGTAGGTATTATTGGTGCCGGACGTATCGGCAAAGTGCATGCAAAGAACATTTCCATGTTTGTTCCCGAAATGGAGATTAAGACGATTGCAGATCCGTTTATGAATGAAGAAACAGAGGCATTTGCTAAGAGATGTGGTATCTCGAATATTACTAAGGACGCAAATGACATTTTAAATGATCCTGAGATTGAGGCTGTTTTGATCTGTTCTTCCACAGATACCCATGCGAAGTATATCATCGAAGCCGCTAACGCCGGCAAAAACATCTTTTGTGAGAAGCCGATCGCATATGATCTGGCACTGGTCCACGAAGCAATCGACACGGCCAAGAAGGCTGGCGTGAAGCTGCAGATCGGTTTCTGCCGTCGTTTCGACCACAACCATCGTGCGGTATACGATATGGTTCGTGAAGGCAAGGTTGGTAAGGTTAATATCATCAAAATCTCTTCCCGTGATCCGGAGCCGCCGTCACTGGCTTATGTTAAGGTTTCCGGCGGTATTTTCTATGATATGATGATCCATGATTTCGATATGGCTCGTTTCCTTGCAGGAAGTGAAGTTACCGAAGTAAATGCAATTGGTTCTGTTCTGGTCGATCCCGGCATTGGAGAAGCAGGCGATGTGGATACTGCACTGGTAACATTGAAGTTCGAAAATGGTGCGATCGGAGTGATCGATAACTCCCGCAAGGCGGTTTATGGTTATGATCAGCGAGTAGAAGTGTTCGGTTCTGAGGGCTGTGCACAGAATGAAAATGATATCCCGAATACTGCTGTACTGTCAAATGCCGACGGCAAGATCGGCGGCACTGCATACAAAGTAATGTGGGATCGTTATACAGGTGCATTTGTTTCAGAAATGCAGGCATTTGCAGATGCGATCGCTAATGATAAGGAAACACCAGTTACTGGTATCGATGGTCTGTATCCGGTGCTGATGGCTGCAGCAGCTACCAAGTCACTGCATGAAGGACGCCCGGTTAAGATTTCGGAAGTGGAGTAATTAAAAATAGAAATGAGCTGTCGCACTGGCATGATGATCAAAATCAGCCGTGCACAGCTCTTTTTTTATATCATATGGATAATCATTACATGCGGGGCATACAGCGAAGATTATTCCCCAGTGCCGTTTTGTGGGCGGATTTCTATGGTGAAATTGCACTCGTAGTTGCCCTCGCTTGAAAAATTCATCATATTTTCAACAGGTCTTCAAGAGAAGATTTTATGGCACCTGGTCCCAAGATAAGCTTTTGAAAATCAGTGATCACTTTTGGAGCAAGTCCTGTCTGGATCAGATCCACACCCCATATGGTCTTGTTGGAAAGGAGTGGCGTCAGGTCGTTTAAAAGCGTCTCATCAGAGAGAGAGTCACCAAGATGATAGCGGGACACATAAGGAGTCACGGTTTCAAGCAAAGGATCGGGACTGAGCATAAAAGTATTTCCAGCGTCATCGATCCCCATCAGATAACGGAGCCATCCGGCATATACAAAAGGAATGAATCTGAGAGTTTTGACCTTTTCAATACCGTTTTCTTCATCACAAAGATATGCCTTGATCGTTTCCCCAAAACGAATAGGGAGTTTTTGTGACGTATCGATAGCGATCCTTTGAGGAGTATCCGGGAGAAATGGATTCGGGACCCGGAGTTTTACAACTTCATCAAGAAACTGTCGTGGGCTTAAGATGCCGGGATCAGTCACCACCGGTAAGCCCTCTGTATATCCGATACCCTCAGCAAGTCCTAACAGGAGCGGGTCTTTCATTTCCTCAGACATGCGGGTGTAACCCAGCAGACATCCAAAGATAGCCAGAGCCGTATGCAGTGGGTTCAGGCAGGTACATACCTTCATTCGTTCGGTTTTTTCAACAGTAGACTTATCAGCGAAGAGAAAACCACCCTTTTCCAGTGGCGGACGGCCATTTGGAAAAGAATCTTCGATGACCAGATATTCACATTCCTCAGCATTGACATAAGGTGCTGCGTGCATTCCGTGATTCGTGGAAGCAATAACAAAATCTTCCAATCCATCATTGGCAAGCATTTCGCCGATGGCAGGGTCAGGATGGGGAGTGATCTTATCGATCATCGTCCAGGGATAAGAAACCTTATCGGAAGAAGAAAGATAATCAACAAATCCAGCAGGTACAAAATTTTTTTTTCTCCATTCTTTTGCAAATGTGAGGATGGATTCTTTTAACACATCACCGTTATGGGAACAATTATCCATGCTGACCATGGCAATAGGTCTGGCTCCGGTCTGGAATCTATGGTATAAAAGTGCAGCAGCAATGCCCATATAATTTTTCGGAGCAGCCGGACCATTTTCAAAGTCAAGAGTGACTTCAGGCTTCCAGTTACCGTCAGGAGTCCTCAGAGAATATCCTTTTTCTGTGATGGTATAGGTGACCATCTGCAGAGAATCTTTTGAAAAAATATCTTTGAGATGCTCATAGTCAGAAGAAGAACTGTCGCAGACATAGGATTCCATGATGCTTCCGATCACTTCTTTATCCAGTTCGCCGCTCGCTTTCAAAGTGACCAGGATGCTAAGATTGTCATGGGGCTGATAAAGGTCAGTGATAATAGAACTGTTGCTTCCGCCTACAGCGATGAGTCCACAGTCTATGACCCTATCATTTAGAAGTTTCTGGACGGTATGAGCCTGAAAAGCACGAAAAATATTACCGGTTCCAAAATGGATCCAGAATGGGCGGTCGGAAGTATTTTGTTTTACCTGATCGTAATCAAAGTCTGGAAGAATGTAACCTTTGGATCGCCAGAATGTTTCATTTTTTATATCATTTTTTGTAAGTTTCATATTTTTTCCTTTTCAAGAGTTTTTTAAGATAGCTTCCCAAAGACCATTCAGATAAGTAGCACCCAGTGCCCTGTCATATAACCCATATCCGGGCATGGCTTTTTCGCCCCATATCATTCGTCCGTGATCCGGACGGATAGGACCGTCAAATCCGATATCATGGAGAGCCTTCATGATCTCATACATATCAAAACTGCCATCAGAAGACAGGTGAGCGGCCTCTTCAAAATCATCCTGAGAGTTGAACTTCAGATTACGGACATGTGCAAAATGGATCCGGCCTTTGAGGGAGCGGATCATATCCGGCAGATCATTTTGAAGATTTGTCCCATAAGAGCCGGAACAGAAAGTGACTCTATTATGTGGGTCATCGACCATGGACATCATACGCAGGATATTTTCCTTGCAGGTGATGATGCGGGGCAGCCCAAATACGCTCCAGGCCGGATCATCCGGATGGATGGCCATGTAGATGTCGTACTTGCGGCATACTGGCATGATCCGTTCCAGAAAATATTTGAGGTTCGCAAAAAGCTGTTCTTCATCAATGCTGCGGTACATGTCGAAAAGTTCACGGATATGTGCCATACGTTCCGGCTCCCAGCCAGGCATGATAAATCCGTTGGTATCAGAGTCAATGGATGCAAACATATTTTCAGGATCAAGGGCGTCTACCTGTGCCTGAGAATAAGCCAGTACGGTGGAGCCATCGGGACGTTTTCTTGCGAGTTCGGTTCTCGTCCAGTCAAATACCGGCATAAAATTATAGCAGACCATATGGATATCATTTTGCCCAAGGTGTTCTAGGGTGGTAATATAGTTATCGATATAGGTATCCCGGTCAGAAGCTCCTGTTTTGATAGCATCATGCACATTGACACTCTCGATACCGGACAGATGAAGTCCAGCGGCTTCTATTTCGGATTTTAGTGCAGCGATCGATTCGTTTGTCCAGATTTCACCGGGCTGTGTGTCGTACAGTGTCGAGATGACTCCGGTAACGCCCGGAATCTGGCGGATCTGTTCAAGCGTAACGGAGTCAAAACGGCTGCCGTACCAGCGAAGTGTCATTTCCATACTTGAGTTTCCGCAGTTTTATCCACATAGACCTGAATTAAACCATGTCTTTATAAACAACTTTCAAAAAATGCCCCAAATATAAGGAATCTGATTC
>SAAH01000006.1 GCA_009929525.1 Clostridia bacterium
TGTTCAGAAACAGTATACACCTAAAAAGGCGTGATGTCTTTATTTTTAGGCAATTTAAAGTAACTTTGGTAAAATTTCAGATTTGCTCATTTATAGTATTATAATAATCTTCCGGGATATAGATGTGGATCATCTCAATCCGGTTTTTATCAATTTCGTCAACAACCAGTTTTATCCCATCTTCAGTATAACAAAATTCACCAGGCTGTGGAAGGTGATCCAACTGTTCGATCACATACCCTCCGATAGAATCATAATCGTCTGATTCCAGGTGAAGTTTGAGAGCATCATTCAGATCGTCCAGCTTTGCAGAACCATGGGAGATATATTCTCGCTCAGGAATGACTTCTTCAAAGTCTTCTTCCTCGTCTTCATCATACTCATCACGGATCTCACCAACAATCTCCTCCAGAAGATCTTCCAGAGTTATCATTCCGGCGGTTGCACCGTATTCATCCAGCACGATCGCCAGGTTGAAAGCATATTCTTTCATTTCCATGAGAAGAGCAGCAGTACTTTTATGTTCATAAGTAAAGTATGGTTCCCGGAGAATATCTCTCACGGAAAAGTCTTCTTTAGATTCAAGTAAAAGCAGATCCTTCATATTGATAGTACCAATGATCGTATCAGTAGTATTCTCATATACAGGATATCGTGTAAATCCATCTTCTTTGAAAATAGTAAGCAGTTCATCATATGTGGTATCGGCATTGACAAAGGACATATCGATACGGGGCACCATAACA
Organism: Clostridia bacterium; assembly: GCA_009929525.1. Classification (GTDB taxonomy): domain Bacteria; phylum Bacillota; class Clostridia; order Lachnospirales; family Lachnospiraceae; genus Oliverpabstia. The sequence continues at coordinate 747 of SAAH01000006.1, forward strand.
TCTTTTGCCTGGGAATCTCCAAAATCAAACACATTATAGATCATCTGACGCTCTTCTTTTTCTATGACACCGTCTTCATGACTTACGTCCACGATCGTACGAAGTTCCTGTTCTGTCATGGTATTTTGCTTTGCATTTGGATCAATGCCCAGAAGAAGCAGTACCCCATAGGAAAGTTTGTTCACTATGAAGATGACAGGAGTAAGTAATTTCGTAATAAATAAAATCGTTGGTGCATAGGTAAGAGAAATCTTCTCGGCATAAAGTGTTGCCATAGTCTTTGGCGTGATCTCTCCAAAAAGCAGGATCAATAGAGTAAGAATACCAGTAGCGATTCCGATAAAAGAGCTTCCGAATACCCTGGTTGTCCAGATCGTTGCCAGGGAAGATGCGGATAAGTTTACGATGTTATTTCCTATCAATATGGAACTTAACAGCTTACTGGGATTGTCTATGATCTTTAGCAGTGTTTTTGCCCGTTTGTTTCCGTCCTCAGAAAGTGCAAGGATACGGATTTTGTTGACTGTTGTCATTGCTGTCTCAGCAGATGAGAAAAATGCAGAGAGCAGAATGAGTACTACAAGAATAATTAGTTGTATGGCGTCGCCAGAATCCAAAAATGTTCACTCCTTTATTTTTTCAAAATATATAAGGAAAAATATACATGATTTTCCCTGAAATTGCAAGTTAAATGAATGGAAAGTATTGGATATCATGAAAAAACATTTGTTTGGGGGTGTCGAAAAAGAAAGAATTATGTTACAATACAAAATGATATCTTGTGATTCGAATGAGTATCAGAGAATCACAGGGAATGATAACTGCGAATACGGATCAAAGAAGCAGTTACGGCAAATGACAATGAAGGCAGCAGCTTCCAAAGAACATAAGAGTTCATGTGACGGTGGCTGCAATTATACATAGAGGAGTGTTTGTTGTATGAGGGTAAATAAAAGAAAAGGAATAAGCAAAAAGCGTTGTCTTAGAACGATGGGTATACTTCTGGCATCTGTGATGGTCCTTTCTATGGGTGCAGGTCAGTTGACTTATGCCGATCAGGGTGACCAAAAGACAGAGTCTTCGGAAGAGAAAAACGAAAAATTGATCGTATATCTGGATGGGGAGTCCGGAAGTGACAAAAGATCAGGTGACAGTGAGGAAAATGCAGTAAAGACATTTAAGAAGGCAGCAGATCTTGCCGGTGACTATGGAGTGATCAGAATCTGTGGCACGGTTACGATAAAAGGTGAGGAAACCTGGGAACTGCCAAATGGTGTTTCTGTACGAAGAGCAGAAGAATTTGAGGATGCACTGATCAAAGTGACAGGAAGTCTTACGCTGGATAATGTACGGATCTATACCGAGGATATTACAGGAGACGGAGAGGTTGAAGGCGCAGTTGAACGGGAGAAAGTATATGTTCCCAAAAAACTGGTATTGGATGAGCCGGCACCACTAAGTGAACTTCCTCTTAGCAAATGTGATGGTGATGGAGTTTTTTCATGGGAAGATGAAAGTCTTACTCCCGCTGAATATGAGACAGTATATAAGGTGATCTTCCATCCATATGATACGAAGGCTGTGGATTACAGTGAAGTAAAAGGATGGGATGAGGAAGAACAGATCGTAGTTCGCGAGATCACCGTTCAGGTTACTTCTTTAAAGCCAGCAGAGACAACACCAGAAGCCACACCGGAAGCTACGCCGGAGGTTACACCGGAAAGTACGCCGGAAGCTACGCCAGAGGCAACACCTGAGGCCACACCAGAAGCTACGCCGGAAGTTACACCGGAAAGCACGCCAGAAGCAACACCAGAGGCAGGAACGACGGGAACTCCAACTACACCTGAGACCACACCGGAAGCAACACCGCAGGTGACGCCGGGAGCAGTACAGGAAGGTTCGCCAACACCAACAGTTCCGGCTGAGCCGGATGCGTCAGCACCGCAGACTACACCGGAAGCGGCTGGAGGTACAGCATCGGAACAGCCGGTTACGCAGCCAGATGGGATGCCTGGAGCTGAACAGGAAGGCAGCAGCATCTCTGAAGAAGAGAAGTTGGCAGCAGATCAGATCCGTAATCTGATCGATTATCTTCCAACACAGCTTGATTCTTTGGAAGTTGTAGAAGCAGTCGTAGATGCAAGTAAAGCGTATGATAGTTTGAGTGAAGCCCAGAAAGCATATCTGCCGACTGACGTATATGAGAAACTGACAGCGGCGCAGGAAAAGGCAGCAGCATATAATCGCCAGAGCAATGGACTTACCATAGCAGGAGATTTTCCATGGTATGTACAGTTTCAGGTAGAACTTACGAACGACAAGACAGATCCTTCTGTTTTACAGGAACAGAATGTAGACACCTTTATCAGCCCTTATGAGATGAAACTGTGGGATCTGATGAATGATGAAGAATATAAATTGAATGGTCAGCAGGTAAGAGTTACGATGCCTGCACAAGATATGAGTTTATATAATCAGCTGGTGATCGTACATTATCTGGAGGATGGCTCTGTAGAGTATATTACTCCTATCGATAATAAAGATGGAACGATCAGCTTTGTTACCACATCCTTCAGCCCTTATAATATTGCAGGAAGTAAAGTCCTGATAGGAAATACCGATAAGCTGTACAGCGGCAGCGCAGGTGCCCTGATAGGCAGTTCATCAGGAAGCAACAGAGTCAGCCAAAGCAGTTCAGGAAGCAGCAGTGTGAGATACACAAGTGCTTCAGGAAGCACATCAACAAACCGGGTTCCACTGACTGGCGATGATCAGCAGCCACTCATGTATTTCGTTATGAGTCTTGCGGCATTGGCAGTGATCGCAGTATTATCCATCAAAGCAATATGGTCTGTGAATGCAGCCAGACGCAAAAGATAAAGTGCAAAAATAATGTGAAATACAAAATAAAAAGTGATACAAAGTACAACCCTCCCATATATTGAAGTATGGGAGGGTGTTTTTATGGAGCGAACCGAGAAGTCTGCACCAAGGATAATGGCTTTGCTCAAGGGACTGTTGATCGCTTATCTGATCACAGGTATATCTTTACTGATTCTCGCCTTGCTTTTGTTCAAAATGAATCTGGATGAGGGAAAGATCACGATTGGGATCATAGTGATCTACATTTTATCGTGCTTTTTAGGCGGGATGTTTGTTGGGAAAAAAAGCGGAAAGCAGAAGTTTTTATGGGGTCTGCTTTTAGGAATCGCATATTTTGTACTGCTGACAATGGTATCGGCAATAACTGAACCCGGACTTTCCTCCGGACTGAAAGGGATCATGACATCATTTGTAATGTGTATGGGTGCCGGTATGCTGGGCGGAATGTTTTCCTGAATGAAAATGTGAAATGAATGAAATACCTTAAAAAATACTTTTAAAATAGAAAAACCTATGCTATAATGTGGGATAGTAATAACATAAGGAGGATGATAGAGATGAAACATATCAAGACTTTAAATACAAAAAGTTTGCAGAACACTGTAAAAAAAGGTGGATGTGGTGAATGTCAGACATCTTGCCAGTCAGCTTGCAAAACATCTTGTACAGTAGGAAATCAGAGCTGCGAAAGCACAAAATAATAACTTGTGTAAAAGAAAGACATTACAGGCAGCGGTCTAGAAAGCCGCTGCTTGATTTATGTGCACTCACATTTTGAGTGAGAAGAGAGGAGACTGAAACGTGATTCACCAGTATAAGAATAACGGTTACGCAATTGTGCTGGATGTAAACAGCGGTTCTGTCCATGTAGTAGATGATATTGTGTATGACAGTATTGCATTGCTGGATAAAGGCGCAGATAAAGATAGCGTGGTGGAGCAGTTAAAATCCACATATCCGCAAAAAGAGATCGAAGCAGCACTGGAAGAGATCCAGATGCTTAAAGATGAGGATATGCTGTTTACAGAAGACATATATGAAAATGCGATAGAACATTTTAAGGAACGTCCAACAGTGGTAAAGGCATTATGCCTTCATATCGCCCATGACTGTAATCTTGCATGCAGATATTGTTTTGCAGAGGAAGGTGAGTACCATGGAAGAAGAGCCATCATGTCTTACGAGGTCGGAAAAAAAGCATTGGACTTTTTGATCGCCAATTCCGGCAGCCGAAGAAACCTGGAAGTGGATTTCTTTGGCGGAGAACCTCTCATGAACTGGCAGGTGGTAAAAGACCTTGTAGCATATGGCCGTGAGCAGGAGAAAATCCATGATAAGAACTTCCGTTTTACGTTGACAACCAATGGAGTGTTGGTAAATGATGAAGTGATGGAGTTTTGTAATAAAGAGATGGGTAATGTTGTCATGAGTATCGATGGAAGAAAAGAAGTCCACGATCACATGAGACCATTTAGAAAAGGTGCGGGAAGTTATGATCTTATCGTACCGAAGTTCCAGAAGTGGGCCGACAGCCGTAATCAGGATAAGTATTATGCCCGTGGAACATTTACTCATTTTAATCTGGATTTTTCAGAGGATGTTCTGCATTTGGCAGATCTGGGATTTAAACAGATATCAGTGGAACCGGTAGTTGCACCGGATGACGAAGAGTATGCTCTCAAAAAAGAGGATCTTCCAAAGATTTTTGATGAATATGATAAGCTGGCCAAAGAGATGGTGAGGAGAAATAAAGAAGGTAATTCTTTCAATTTCTTCCATTTTATGGTGGATCTTACCGGTGGCCCATGTGTGTATAAACGTTTGTCTGGATGTGGTTCAGGTACAGAATATCTGGCCGTTACTCCATGGGGTGATCTTTATCCGTGTCATCAGTTCGTAGGAGAAGAAGAGTTCCTGCTTGGCAATGTGGATGAAGGAATCAAAAAGCCACAGATATGTGGAGAATTCAAGAGTTGTAATGTGTACGCCAAGGAAGCATGTAAGAAGTGTTTTGCACGTTTTTACTGCAGCGGCGGATGTGCGGCGAATGCATATAATTTCAAGGGCAGTATCAATGATGTCTATGATATTGGATGCGAACTGCAGCGCAAGCGCGTAGAGTGTGCACTTATGATAAAAGCTGCTGCGGCAGAAGAATAAGAGGTAAAGGAAAATGAAAAAAAATCAAGGAGTTCTTGTACTGATCCTGACCGTGATCGTGATTGGTCTTCTGTCATTCACAGCAGCAGTAGGATTTGGCAAGGGAGCTATAGGCTCAGCAAAAAACATTAAGACAGGTCTGGACCTGGCTGGTGGTGTCAGCATCACTTATCAGGTCGATGAATCAGATCCATCACAGGAAGATATGGATGATACCATCTATAAACTTCAGAAGCGTGTTGCCAGTTATAGTGACGAGGCACAGGTATACCAGGAGGGAACTGATCGTATCAACGTGGAGATCCCGGGTGTAGACGATGCAAATGCGGTTTTGGAAGACCTGGGAAAACCAGGATCTTTGGAGTTCCAGGACGAAGATGGAAATACAGTACTGGACGGTGCTGATATTGCAGATGCAGAAGGTGCAGTTCAGGAAGACCAGACCACAGGTGAAAGAGAATACGTGGTATCTCTTACCCTGACAAAGGATGGTACAGAAAAATTTGCAACTGCAACGGAAGAAAATCTTAATAAGACGATTGCCATCATCTATGATGGAAGTCAGATCAGTGCTCCTGTCGTACAGAGTGTTATCTCCGATGGAAAAGCACAGATCAGTGGTCAGGAAAGTATCGAAGAAGCAAATGAACTGGCTCAGGTTCTTCGTATCGGTTCTTTGAAACTTGAACTTTCAGAGCTTCGTTCCAATGTTGTAGGAGCTCAGCTGGGAAGTGAAGCCATCCGCACCAGCCTTATTGCCGGTGGTATCGGCCTTGCTCTTGTTGCACTTTTTATGATCATTGTGTATGCACTTCCAGGTTTTGTAGCGGCACTTTCACTTGCCATCTATACAGGACTTGAACTTGTCATGCTGAATGCATTTGACCTGACACTTACCCTTCCGGGTATCGCAGGTATTATTCTTTCTATTGGTATGGCAGTTGATGCAAACGTTATCATTTATGCACGTATCCGTGAGGAAATTTCTCTTGGAAAGAGTGTAAGAAGTTCTATTAAAACTGGATTCCAGAAAGCCATGTCTGCAATCATAGATGGTAATATTACTACTTTGATCGCAGCAGCAGTTCTTGGTGCTATGGGAACAGGAAGTGTTAAAGGATTTGCTATGACACTGGCTCTTGGTATTGTTCTTTCCATGTTCACAGCACTTGTTATCTCCCGTCTTATCATGAATGCTATGTTTGCAGTAGGATTAAGAGATGAGAAGTTTTATGGAAAACAGAAGGAGAGAAAGGTTATCGATTTTGTAGGAAAGAGAAAGATATTCTTTACAATTTCCATTATCCTTGTTCTTCTTGCACCAGTTGGAATGGGAATCTTCTCTGCAACAGATGGACAGGCACTTAATTACAGCCTTGAGTTTGTAGGTGGTACTTCTACCAATGTGACATTTAATGAGGATTATTCGATCGAAGAGATTGATCAGCAGATTAAACCTGTGATCCAGGAGATTACTAAAGATGCCAATATTCAGGCTTCTAAGGTAGCTGGAAGCAATGCAGTTATCTTCAAGACCCGTTCTCTGACATTGGATGAGAGAGAAGCACTGAATCAGAAGTTTGTTGATGAATTTGAGGTAAATGAAGAAAAGATTTCAGCAGAAAGTATTTCTTCTACGATCAGTTCCGAGATGCGTAGAGATGCTATTATCGCCGTTTTGATCGCTACTGTTTGTATGCTTCTTTATATCTGGTTCAGATTTAAAGATGTTCGCTTTGCATCAAGTGCGGTACTGGCACTTCTTCATGATGTGCTCGTAGTACTTGCGTTCTATGCTCTGATCCGTGTGTCGGTAGGTAATACATTTATCGCATGTATGCTTACTATCGTAGGTTACTCGATCAATGCGACGATTGTAATCTTCGACCGTATCCGTGAGAACATAAAGGGTATGGGCAAAAAGCAGGATCTTGCTGAAGTGGTGAATCTGAGTATCACTCAGACATTGACAAGAAGTATCTATACATCATTGACCACATTTATTACAATATTTGTATTATATATCCTTGGTGTAGCTTCTATCCGTGAGTTTGCACTTCCGATCATGGTAGGTATCATCTGCGGTGCATATTCTTCTGTATGTATTACAGGCCCGCTGTGGTATACACTGCGAATGAAATTCAAAAAATCAGAACAGTAATTTTTACGGGCTGTCACATGGAAAACATTTTCTGTGTGGCAGCTTTTTTGGAAAGGAATGTGTTATGGAAAAGTGGTTAGTTGCAGCCAAGCGTGCGGATTTTAAGAAAATAGCGGAAACTTTTGGAATCGATCAGGTAACCGCCAGATTGATCCGAAACAGAGAAGTGGTTGGAGATGAGGCTATACAGGTCTACCTTCATGGGGATCGGAGAAATCTTTATTCACCCTGGCTGATGAAGGATATGGAGAAAATCGTATCGATATTGGCAGAAAAGATCCAGGAGAAAAAGAGGATAAGGGTTATAGGAGACTATGACGTGGATGGGGTGATGTCCACGTACATTCTGTATCAGGGGCTGAAGGGTGCAGGAGCAGAAGTTGACTACGTGATTCCGCACCGGATGACTGACGGGTATGGGATCAATGAACATCTGATTGAACAGGCATGGGAAGAAAAGACAGATGCGATCATAACCTGTGATAACGGGATTGCTGCATCCAGACAGATTGAAAGGGCTAAAGAACTGGGAATTACGGTTCTTGTAACGGATCACCATGAGGTTCCATTTGAAGAAAATGAAGGAAAACGTCAGGAGATCCTTCCTCCGGCGGACGCCATTGTCAATCCCAAACAGGCGGACTGTAATTATCCTTTTACGGGGCTCTGCGGTGCGGGTGTGGCGTTGAAAGTTATGGATGCACTGTATCAGCAGATGCAGCTTGAAGAAGATATTACGGATCTTATGCTTGAATATGCAGCGATAGCAACCATTGGAGATGTGATGGAGCTTGTGGGTGAGAACCGGATCATCGTGAAGGAGGGACTGAAAAAACTGCACCACACGACTAATCTGGGTCTGCAGGAGCTTATCAGGGTCAATGGGCTTGAACCGGAACAAATCAGTCCATATCATATCGGATTTGTAGTAGGTCCCTGCCTGAATGCGACAGGAAGGCTTGATACAGCAAAACGGGCATTGAAGCTTTTATGTGCAAAGAATCGGGAAGAAGCAGCCATTCTGGCTGGAGATCTAAAAAATCTCAATGACAGCAGAAAAGAAATGACAGCTCAGGGTGTGGAGAAAGCTATCGAATTAGTAGAAAATAGTGAGCTTATAAATGATAAAGTACTGGTGGTATATCTTCCGGAATGTCATGAAAGTCTGGCTGGGATCATAGCAGGTCGTATCAGGGAAAGATATCACAAACCGGCTTTTGTACTGACTAAGGCAGAAGAGGGAGTGAAGGGGTCGGGGCGTTCGATCGACAGTTACTCCATGTATGAGAAATTATGTGAATGCAGTCAGTATCTCACCAAGTTCGGAGGCCATCCGATGGCGGCAGGACTGTCACTGGAAGAAGAAAATGTCGAGCCATTCAGAAAAAAATTGAATGAATGTTCAGGGCTGAGTGAACAGGACTTTATTGAAAAAGTGATGATCGACATTCCGATGCCGATCAATTACATAAATAAAAAATTGATCCAGGAAATGTCTGTCCTTGAGCCATTCGGAAGAGGAAATGAGAAACCTGTCTTTGCCCAAAAAGGACTTCAGATCCAAAATCCCAGGGTGTTTGGTAAAAATCGAAATGTTGTAAAGATGCGTCTGGCAGACACAGCAGGTTATAGTATGGATGCTGTTTACTTTGGGGACGGAGATCAGTTTCTTGAAGAAATCAAAGGGAAAAATGATTTGTCCGTCGTATATTATCCGGAGATCAATTCTTATCAGGGAAGGGACACGCTGCAGATCATCATCAGGCATTACCAATAGAAAAGAAGGAGTATCCCGCTGAAACGACAGGATACTCCTTCTTTTGAATTTTAGATATCATAAAAATCACCAATCATTTCTTTGATCGCCTGCATATGATTATCTGTTTCAATTATGGTACGTGAACAGATCTGCAGTTCATTGCTGATTTTTTCATAGCCTTCGATTTTATCCATTCCTTTTTTGTATCGAAGCTGATGTTCCAGACTTGCCCAGAAGTCCATGCCTATAGTCCGTATCTGGATCTCGGCACGCATAAGAGTCTTTCCACTGGAAAAGAATACGGGTATCTCTACGATCAGATGGTAACTGCGGTATCCATTTTCTTTAGGATTCTTTATGTAATCTTTGATACGGACCACATGGATATCATCCTGTTCGGAAAGAAGGCGGGCTACCGTATAGATGTCATCAATAAAAGGACAGATCACACGGATGCCGGCTACATCATTTAGCTGGTCGCGGATGTTTTCTTCGGTGAAATCATAGCCCAGGCGCAGCAGCTTCTGATAAATACTCATAGGCGTTTTGATACGGGTTTTGATAAATGCAATAGGGTTACGGTTAAAACGATTGGAAAATTCATCGTCCAGGACTTCAAGTTTTGTTTGGATCTCGCGGATAGCACCACGATACATCATCATCAGATTATCAAATTTTTTGGAATTTCGAATGAAAATCTCGGGATTTATCGTGTTGAGCCAGTGGGTTTTCTCCATCATATTATGAATGATCTCAGAGGCTATCTGTGGTGTGCTTTTTTCATCTGTGTTGATGACCATATCTGCAGCGGCTTCGTACTGTCGGCGGCATTCCTCGATCAGAACATGTATTTCTTCGATAGTGCGATCTTTGTCGGCTGCTGTGGATTTGTGATCAGTATTTGTCCGGTGATAGATTGTTTCCGGGCTGGCACTCAGCATTACAATAAAGCTGTTTTGCTTCATGATCTTTACGTTCTCGTCCCTCAAAGCTACATTTTTACCACAGGAAATAATAAGATTATCCCGATGCTGAAGTTCACTGAGCAGGCGGGTCTCTATGTGGTGAAAATAGTCTTCCCCTTTGGAAGCGTAGATGGAAGAGATAGACATTCCTTCCCGTTCGGCGATAATCTCGTCCATCTCGGCCACATCCATATGGTATAGCTCATGAAGATGCAATGCGACAGAAGACTTTCCGGTTCCCATGAATCCGATCAATATGATATTTCGTTTTGTCCGAACTCCCATGGAGCCGGAAGGGTATAATATGTTTTCGTGTATGTTAGTTGACATAAAATTCTCCTCTGTATGTAAGTGTTGCTATTTAATACGCATTAGTATGGGTAAGCTTTGTCTATATTATACCTATAAATATCTTTCTGTGCAAGTATGGTGCATGGGGACGGGGACGGGGACGCAGTTGCAGGCGAGGGGAGGGGCGGTGGGAACGTAAGCAACGCTTCGGTGAACTATCTGCTAACTGCAACTAAGACGCTCGGGAGAGCCCTCGCGCCTAAGTTTCCGTAAGCAGAGGATTTCACCTCAGCTAAACCCGCTTACAAATTGTTCCCACCGCCCCTCCCCTCGCCTGCAACTGCTGTTGGTTGGCTACCGAATGATCTCCTGCTCCAACTTTTTAGTCCACAAATATGAATCACCATGTTTCAAAGTCCCAGCCAATAAACAGCAGCCGGAGCAGGCAGGGCAAGGTGGTGAGAAAATTTGTGAGCATCCTTAGTCGAGGTAAAATCTTCAACTTACAAAAACTCAGGAATGAAGTCTCGTCTAAGCGTTTGAGCAGTTACCGAATGTCACCCCAATTTTTAGTCCACAAATATGAATCACCATGTTTTAAAGTCCCAGCCAATAAACAGCAGTCGGAGCAGGCAGGGCAGGGTGGGGGACAATTTGTGGGCGTTCGTAGCCGAGGCGAAATCCTCAGCTTACGGAAACTTAGGCGCGAGGGCTCTCCCGAGCGTCTTAGTTGGAGTTAGCTGATAGTTCGCTGAGGCGTTGCCCACGTCCCCCACCCTGCCCTGCCTGCTCCGGCTGCGTCCCCCTCCTGCCCTGTACCAGGACTAATAACGGGGCAATAGTATAAATGTGTTGTAGATGCCCCAATTCACTTGAAATCATCGTGACCGGCCAGGCAAAACGGAATATATTTTTGCTCTTTTGTGTATATGCCCCGCCGAATCAGCAGTAGCGGCGGAGTCATCACTAGTATCTTCTTTCGCTGACATCAATTTTCTTTCTTGCATGTGTCTCGTAAAGCGTGTTGCTGAACAAAGCGTGAACAGTACCCCCAAGTTCACACAGTGCACTAAAATTCACAAAATCCCTTGTATTTCCCCCAAATCCATGGTAAAATGTCCACATAATTAAAGAGTTGAAGCGGAGAAAAGAGCGAGCTTTCACAACATGATGAGTGTTGCTGATTGTATTGCTCATTTTTCATGCATGGGCAAAAACGTATATGGATGGAGGGTCTTATGGCAAAGTATGTTATGGCATTGGATGCGGGGACTACGAGTAATCGTTGCATCCTGTTCAATGAAAGCGGAGAGATGTGCAGTGTAGCACAAAAAGAGTTTACCCAGTATTTTCCAAAACCAGGATGGGTAGAGCACGATGCAAATGAGATATGGTCAACACAGCTTGGGGTGGCAGTGGAGGCTATGTCAAAGATCGGTGCAACAGCAGAAGATATAGCGGCGATCGGGATCACGAATCAGAGAGAGACGGCGATCGTCTGGGACAAAGAAACAGGAGAGCCGATCTACCATGCGATCGTATGGCAGTGCCGCAGAACTTCAGAGTACTGTGATTCGTTGAAAGAAAAAGGTATGGTTGATATGTTCCGAAAGAAAACAGGACTTATCATAGATGCCTACTTTGCAGGAACGAAGGTAAAATGGATTCTTGACAATGTACCGGGAGCAAGAGAGCGGGCACAAAGAGGTGAATTGCTTTTCGGAACAGTGGAGACATGGCTGATCTGGAAACTCACCAAAGGAGAGGTTCATGTGACGGATTATTCCAATGCTTCGAGAACCTTGATCTTTAATATCAACACCTTGGACTGGGACGATGAAATTTTGGAGGAGCTTCAGATTCCAAGAAATATGCTTCCAAAACCGATGCCTTCCAGCTGTGTGTATGGTCATGCAGATTCCTCCTTCTTTGGAGGCCCGATCCCGATCGGCGGAGCTGCGGGAGATCAACAGTCGGCACTTTTTGGACAGACATGTTTTACTCCGGGAGAGGCAAAGAATACATATGGAACCGGATGTTTCCTGTTGATGAATACAGGAGAAAAGCCGGTATTTTCCAAAAATGGACTGGTAACAACTATCGCCTGGGGGATCGACGGAAAAGTCAATTATGCACTGGAAGGATCCATATTTGTAGCAGGCGCTGCGATCCAGTGGCTTAGAGATGAACTTCGTGTCATTGATTCAGCAGCAGATTCAGAGTATATGGCGAAGAAAGTAAAAGATACTCATGGATGTTATGTGGTTCCGGCATTTACAGGACTTGGTGCTCCTTATTGGGACCAGTATGCAAGAGGAACGATCGTGGGTCTGACCCGCGGTGTGAACAAATATCATATTATCAGAGCAACACTTGATTCTATCGCATATCAGGCTCATGATGTTATCAAGGCGATGGAAGCAGATTCAGGCATTGCCCTTACTTCGCTGAAGGTAGACGGCGGTGCCAGTGCCAATGATTTTCTGATGCAGACGCAGGCAGATATGATACAGGAACCGGTCAAGAGACCATCCTGTGTGGAAACAACAGCTATGGGAGCCGCTTATCTGGCCGGACTGGCTGTGGGATATTGGCCGAATAAAGAAGCTGTAAAAGAAAACTGGGCGATTGACAGGACCTTCGTACCGCAGATAGGAAAACAGGAGCAGGAGCGGAGAATGAAGGGCTGGCAAAAAGCAGTAAAATACTCTTTTGCATGGGCAAAGGATGATGAGTGATTACCATAAGTGAATAGATGATTGCGGAGAGAAGAGACAGGCAATATTAGCATCCATGGATCATGGATGCTGGTTGCTTTGTCTCTTTTTTATCTTGAAAGCAGATAAGACTTTGCTCAACAAGTGCTACCGGCACTTAGCAACGCAGCAAGTATGCCGAGGCGTACTTGAAATAAACCCAAAACTAAAAACAGACAAAATGCAGGAGGAAATCAAATGTATGATGTAGTGATCATAGGTGCTGGTGTATCAGGCAGTGCCACAGCAAGAGAATTATCCCGATATAAGCTTAATATTAAAGTAGTAGAAAAAGGTGAAGATGTGTGCAGCGGGACATCGAAGGCGAACAGTGGAATCGTACACGCAGGATTTGATGCCGAGCCGGGCTCCATGATGGCAAAATTGAATGTCAAGGGAAATGCTATGATGGAATCTCTTGCAAAAGAGCTGGATTTTCCATTTCAGAGAATCGGGTCTTTGGTCCTTTGCTTTCATGAAGAAGACAGACCAAAACTCGAGGCGATGAAAGAACAGGGGGAAAAGAACCAGGTTCCAGGCCTTCGGATCATAGAGGCTGAGGAATTGAGAAAGATGGAGCCAAATATTTCTCCGGATGCGGTAGCAGCATTACATGCACCAAGCGGCGGCATCGTATGTCCATTTGGACTGAACATTGCATTAGCTGAAAATGCCTGTGTCAATGGAGTGGAATTTCAGTTTGACACTCAGGTAGAATCTATAGAGAAAACAGAGGGTGGATTCCTGCTGAAAACGAATCAGGGAGATATCATTGCAAAATGCGTGGTAAATGCTGCCGGAGTGTATGCAGATCAATTCCATAATATGATAAGTGAAGAAAAGATTCACATCGTTGCGCGTAAAGGAGAATATTATCTGCTTGATAAGAGTGCAGCGGATCATGTGAGCCATACCATATTCCAGCTTCCGGGCAAATATGGAAAAGGTGTCCTTGTAACACCTACGACCCATGGCAATCTTCTTGTGGGACCTACTGCCAAAGATATCGAAGACAAAGAAGGAACCAATACTACGACAGAGGGAATGAGTGAGGTAGGTCAAAAAGCTCAGAAGAGTGTTGTGAATCTGCCGCTTCGTCAGGTGATCACATCTTTTGCAGGCCTTCGTGCCCATGAGGAAGGACATGATTTTATCATTAAAGAAGTGGAGGACGCACCGGGATTTTTTGATTGTGCCGGTATCGAATCTCCAGGGCTCACCAGTGCGCCGGCTATTGGCGAAGAGATGGCCGAACTGATCTTTAAAAAGCTGAAACCTGAGAAGAAGGAAGAATTTATCTCACATAGAAAAGGAATTTTAAATCCACGCCTGTTATCAAAGGAAGAATGGAAAAATCTTGTAAAAGAGCAGCCTTCTTATGGTACCGTGATCTGTCGGTGCGAGAGCATAACGGAGGGTGAGATCATAGATGCCATTCATCGTCCACTGGGTGCAAAATCTCTGGATGGTGTAAAGAGAAGAACAAGGGCAGGTATGGGACGTTGTCAGTCAGGATTTTGTTCACCTAGGACCATGGAGATATTGTCCAGAGAATTGAAGGTACCGATGGAAAGCCTGACAAAATGCGGCGGCGGATCAAATATTATTCAGGGAACGACAAAAGACAGCCTGTAAGGAGGAACGATATGAAAGCATATTATGATGTGATAGTAATAGGCGGTGGTCCGGCAGGACTGGCTGCTGCGGCATCTGCCCGCGACAATGGTATAAAAGATATTCTGATCCTGGAGCGTGACAAAGAACTGGGTGGAATATTGAATCAGTGTATCCATAATGGTTTTGGTCTGCACACCTTTAAGGAAGAACTTACAGGACCGGAATATGCAGGCAGATATATAGAAAAGGTAAAAGAAAGACAGATAGAATATCAGCTGAATACCATGGTTATGGATATCAGCAGTGATAAGACAGTAACAGCACTGAATCGGGAAGAAGGATTATTTACGGTAAAAGCAGGAGCCGTGATCCTGGCTATGGGATGCCGGGAACGCTCCAGAGGGGCACTGAATATACCGGGATATCGTCCGGCAGGCATTTTTTCGGCAGGAACGGCTCAGCGGCTGGTTAACATGGAGGGATATCTTCCAGGCAGAGAAGTTGTGATCCTGGGATCCGGAGATATCGGACTGATCATGGCAAGAAGGATGACACTGGAAGGTGCAAAAGTAAAGGTAGTGGCAGAACTTCTTCCTTATTCAGGCGGTTTAAAGAGAAATATCGTACAGTGTCTGGATGACTTTGATATCCCGCTCAAGCTGAGCCATACCGTGATCGATATCAAAGGAAAAGAAAGAGTGGAATCCATCACATTGGCACAGGTAGATGAGAATAGAAAACCAATTCCTGGAACAGAGGAGGAGTATACCTGTGATACCTTGCTGTTATCAGTAGGCCTTGTTCCTGAAAATGAACTTTCCAAAGGAATCGGTGTGGAACTGAGCCCGGTCACCAGCGGACCGAAAGTAAATGAAAGTCTGGAAACCAGTATCCCCGGTGTATTTGCCTGTGGAAATGTCCTCCATGTCCACGATCTTGTGGACTTTGTGTCAGAAGAAGCATCCATGGCAGGAAAACATGCGGCACAGTATGTGATGGACAAAAGACAGGAAGAAGAAAAAGTGATCGTTGTTCAGGGTGAGCAGGGTGTCCGCTATACAGTACCATCAACCATCCGGATCGGGAAAATGGAAGACAAACTTCCGGTACGTTTCCGTGTGGGAGAAGTATACCAGAACTGCTATATTGGAGTGTATCTGGATGAGGAACGTATCCAGAGAAAGAAACGTCAGGTGATGGCACCAGGTGAGATGGAGACGATCATTCTGGATAAAGAGAAGCTTATGGAAAACAGTTCTTTATCAAAGATTACGATTCGTATAGAGAAGGAATAAACCGAGGAAAATGATTACAGCAAAGGAGTATATGAATATGGATGTGATTAATCTGACCTGCATCGGCTGTCCTATGGGCTGTCCGCTCAAAGTGTCCATGAAAGATGGAAAAGTCGAGAAAATAGAGGGAAATACGTGTAAAAGAGGCGCTGTCTATGGAGAAAAAGAAGTGACGAACCCCACCAGGATCGTAACCTCTACGGTAAGAGTGAGCGGTGGACAGATGCCGGTAGTGTCTGTAAAAACTGCTGGAGATATACCAAAAGGGAAGATACGCGAATGTATGCTGGAACTGAAAAATGTGACGATACAGGCGCCGGTGACGATAGGCACGGTAGTATTTGAAAATGTGGCAGGCACTGATATTTCAGTCGTTGCTACAAAAGATGTGATGGCAAAATAATAGATTTTAAAAGGTTGAAAAGTTCCTTGCATTTCCCTATGGCTTCTTGTAGAATGGTCATAAACTGTATAATTATAAGAGAAGGGGAAGTGTATGGAAAAGAGACATAAAAATGGCAGTTTTTCCAGTTCGATGGGCTTTATCCTGGCGTGTGTGGGATCAGCCGTCGGACTGGGAAATATCTGGATGTTCCCGTATCGAACGGGACAGTATGGCGGAGGGGCATTTTTAATACCTTATCTGCTTTTTATTGTGTTATTTGGTTATGCAGGTCTGTCGGCAGAGTTTGGGATCGGCAGGAAAGCACGGACCGGAACGCTTGGATCCTATGAACTGTGCTGGAAACAAAGAAAGATAAAAGGGAAAGATCTGGGAAAGGTCGGGAAGATCCTTGGCTGGATTCCACTTTTGGGATCTTTAGGAATTGCCATTGGATATTCAGTCATTGTGGGATGGGTATTTAGATTCCTGTCAGGCTCACTTACCGGAAAGCTTTATCAGGGAGATACCACAGGATTCTTTTCGCAGGCAACTGGAAACTTTGGAAGCCTGCCCTGGCATTTTCTTGTGATAGGAGTGGCAGTACTTCTTTTGATAACCGGATCTACAAAACAGATAGAGTGGGCAAACAGAATCATGATGCCCGTCTTTTTTTTGTTGTTTGCAGTCCTGGCACTTCGTGTGGCATTTCTTCCGGGAGCGATGGAGGGATATCGTTTTCTATTTATACCAAAATGGGAAAATCTTGCCAAAGTGGATACCTGGGTCATGGCGATGGGACAGGCATTTTTCTCTTTGTCGATCACTGGATCCGGCATGATCGTGTACGGATCATATCTGGGAAAGCATGAGGATATCACGAAGGCATCCATGAGGACAGCTTTATTTGACACAATGGCAGCCATGTTGGCAGCACTTGCAATCATGCCGGCTGTCTTTGCCTTTGGCATTGAGCCTACTTCCGGACCGCCCCTGATGTTTATTACGATACCGGCGATATTTGAGCAGATGCCGATGGGAAGACTGTTTTCTGTGATATTTTTCCTGTCCGTTGCATTTGCAGGGATCACTTCACTGATCAATATGTTTGAGGCAGTGGTGGAAAGCTGGCAGTATCATTTTAAGATGGGAAGGCGTCTGGCAGTTTCCCTGTGTGGGATCATAGTTTTTGGTGTGGGAGTATTTCTGGAAGAGGAGATGCGCCTGGGAACTTGGATGGACTTTATCACCATCATTGTCACACCATTTGGTGCGGTACTTGGTGCAGTTTCTATTTATTATATATTGGGGCTTGATAAGATCACGGAGGAAATCAATGAGGGGCGAAAACGTCCGGTTTCCAAAGTGTTTGGATGGATAGGAAAATATTTTTATGTGCCGTTAGCTATTATTGTATTTATTCTTGGACTAGTATACAAAGGGATCGGCTAGGAGATTGGGGAGGAACGTATGGCTTCAAAAGTTAAAAACATGACAAGTGGGGCACCAGGGAAGCTGATTTTGCTGTTTGCTATACCGCTTATGCTGGGAAATATCTGCCAGCAGTTTTACACCATGGTGGATACCATGGTCGTGGGAAATATTGTAGGAGTTGAGGCGCTTGCGGCAGTAGGTGCGGCAGACTGGCTGGTATGGCTGGTGCTTGGTGTGGCTTCTGGTATGACCCAGGGATTTTCCATTCTGGTGGCACAGTATTATGGCGCTGAGGATTGGGAAAAACTGAAAAAATCCATTGCCCACAGCTACGTTCTGACGGTGATACTTGCCGTTTTCGTGTTGGCAGTCAGTCAGAGTGTTGTGTATCAGGTGATGCTGTTTTTGAATACACCTGCAGACATCATAGATATGTCAATGATCTATCTTAGAATCGTATTTTGCGGAATTCCGGTCATATCGGCTTACAATATTCTTGCATCGGTGCTTCGTGCAATGGGAAACAGCAAGTCGCCGCTTGTGGCTATGATCCTGGCAGCACTGATCAATGTTGTGCTGGATCTTACTTTCGTAGGAGGATTTGGCTGGGGAGTAGCAGGGGCGGCTGTGGCAACCGTGATCGCCCAGGCATTTTCAGCAGTTTATTGTTATGCAGTATTAAGAAAGATAGATCTGATACATCTGGAGAAACATCATTTTAAGCTGGAGGGCGGATTGTGCAGAAAGCTTCTTGGCCTGGGAGCACCTTTGGCTATCCAGAATGCGATCATTTCGGTCGGAGGACTTACCGTACAGTACGTGGTAAATGGTTTTGGTTTCCTTTTCGTAGCTGGATTTACCGCAACCAATAAGCTATACGGTGTTTTGGAGATGGCGGCGATCTCTTACGGATATGCGATCACCACTTATGTGGGACAAAACCTTGGAGCTGGAAAGGTTGACCGGATAAAAAAGGGAGTAAGGAGCGGTACCGTTATGGCACTTATTACTTCATTGGTCATCTCTCTGCTGATGGTAGTGGCAGGGAAAAGTATCCTGGCTTTGTTTGTATCCGGTGAAGCGGGACAGGTAGCACAGGTTTTGGAGATATCTTATAAGTATCTGTTTATCATGGCGATCTTTCTATGGGTTTTATATCTCCTGTATGTGTATCGTTCAGCGATACAGGGACTGGGAAATACGGTCATACCTCTTGCCAGTGGAATCGCAGAATTTGTTATGAGGGTTGGTGTGGCTTTGATACTTCCACGGATGATCGGGCAAAATGGTATCTTTTATGCTGAGATTTCGGCCTGGTCAGGAGCAGCACTACTTTTGATCCTCAGTTACTTTTTTGTGATTCGAAAATATCAGCAGTATTAATAAAATGGGTTTACGAATAATCCATGGTGTGCTAAAATAAGTAATAGAACAACAGCCATGGGATGCTGAGGCATTCTTGCAGAACTTGGGAGGATAATTCTTATGGAAAGAAGAAAAATGGAAAACCTGGGGATCGAGACATCCTTATTAGGATTTGGATGTATGAGATTTCCAACACTTGCAGATGGAAAAATTGATGAAGTTACTGCTGAAAAGATGTTAGATGAGGCGATGGCTTCAGGAGTAACATATTACGATACAGCATTTCCATATCATGATGGAGACAGCGAGCCTTTTGTGGGAAGAGTATTGGACAAATATGACCGCTCATCTTACTATCTTGCAACAAAGCTTCCAATCTGGATGGTAGAATCCAAGGAAAATGCCAGAGAGATATTCGAAAAACAGCTGAAACGTCTGAACAAAGACTATATTGATTTTTATCTGATCCACGCACTGGACAAAGAAAGATTCCAGAAAGTGAAAGATATGCAGATCGTAGAGATGTGCGAAGAGCTTAGAAAAGAAGGCAAGATCCGTCATCTGGGATTCTCCTTTCATGATGATTATGAAGTGTTTGAAGAAATCATTAATTATCATAGCTGGGATTTTTGTCAGATCCAGTATAACTACATGGATACAGAGATCCAGGCAGGAGATAAGGGATACAAACTCGCAGAAGAAAAGGGCATTCCGATGGTCATCATGGAGCCGGTCCGCGGTGGTCTCTTAGCAGGATTCTCAGATGAGATCGACAACATGTTCAAAGAAGTAACACCGGATAACAGCATCGCATCCTGGGCACTTCGCTGGGTAGGAAGTCACAGTAATGTTAAAGTTGTCCTCAGTGGAATGAGCAGTCCCGAGCAGGTAGAGGATAACCTGAAAACCTTTAATAACTTTAAAGTACTGTCTGAGTGTGAAGAAGAGACAGTGGATAAGGTAGTTACCACGCTTCGTTCCAGAATGCAGAATGGATGTACCGGCTGCCGTTACTGTATGCCATGTCCATCAGGAGTAAACATTCCTGGAAGCTTCAGAGTATGGAATGATTATCATATTTATCAGAAGTATGATGTGGTAAAAAATCGTTGGGAAAACGAGATATCAGCAGACGAAAAGCCTGAAAATTGTGTGGAATGCGGTGCATGTGAAGATCAATGTCCACAGAAGATATCGATCCGCGAGCATCTGAAACGTGTTCAGCAGGAATTGGATCATCCAACCTGGAAATAAAAGCAAATGATAAGACGACCTCTCAGTTGATAAAGTGGCTGAGGGGTCTTTTTGGTTTCGTTCTTACTCTTTCGTTTTTTCCTTTTTCGTGGTATGATAAGACAAGCAGTTGAACAGTGTTACGTGGCAGTCAGGAGGAAATCCTATGAAATGTGAAGAGGCATTGATGAAAATCGATGATTATATCAACGATAGTTTATCATTTAAGGAGACGGAAGAATTCCTGGAACATGTACGGGGATGCCCGGAGTGTTATGATGAACTGGAGATTTATTTTACTATTTATATGGGTATGAAATATCTGGAAGAGGAAAAACTGGAAACATACAATATCCCCCAGATGCTGAAAAATGATATGATGGAAAAGGAGAGGGCGATACGGAGAAGAAAGCTTCTTGCCGGTACGCTTTTTGCTTTTTGTCTGATCTTTGGTGTTGGGATAGCGATTTCTCTGATGCTGTATCTTGGACATATTGAACTGCCAAAGCTGCTCTAGATTTGGAAAGGATTTAATCATATGAAGGAAAAAATAGTTCTGATCGACGGACATAGTATATTAAACAGAGCATTTTATGGCCTGCCGGATCTGACGAATTCGGAAGGTCTTCATACAAATGCTGTGTATGGCTTTTTAAATATCATGACAAAGATTCTGGAGGAAGAGAAACCCCAGTATCTGACAGTTGCGTTTGATCTTCATGCGCCGACTTTCCGACATGATATGTATGAAGCTTATAAAGGAACCAGAAAGCCCATGCCTCAGGAACTTCGGGAACAGGTACCGGTGATAAAGGAAGTACTGCAGGCGATGGGAGTTACGATCGTATCGAAGGAAGGCTATGAAGCCGATGACATTCTGGGAACCCTGGCAAAGAAAAGTGAAAAAAATGGAATGGATGTCACCGTCGTATCGGGAGACAGGGATCTTCTCCAGCTGGCTACGGACAATATTCTGGTCCGCATACCTAAGACAAGGGCAGGCAAGACGGTGATCGAGGATTATCATACCAAAGAGGTATTGGAAAAGTATCAGGTCCAGCCGATACAGATCATCGAACTGAAGGCACTGATGGGCGATACAGCTGATAATATACCGGGGATACCAGGAGTTGGAGAAAAGACGGCTTCCAAGATCATTATCGAATACGGAAGCATCGAGAATGCCCATGAGCATTTGGAAGAGATAAAGCCGAATAAGGCAAAGGAATCACTGCGTGATCATTATGATCTGGCGGTGTTGAGCAAAAAACTGGCTACGATCAATATTGACAGCCCGATCGAATTCCAGTGGGACAGTGCAAGGCTGGAGAATCTTTATACGCCGGAAGCTTATGACTGGTTTAAACGTCTGGAGTTTAAGAATCTTTTGTCAAGATTTGAACCGACAGAATCAAAGGAAACTCCGGTATACAACATAGTTGCAGATCTTGGGGAGGCAGACAATATCTGGAAGAGGGCGGCCGGACAGCCATCCGCAGGCGTATCACTTTTAGCGGGTTCGGCTGGGATCGCAGGGATAGGATTATCTTTTGGAAAAGATGATGTTTATTACTTCCCGGCAGAAGGATTTATGACAGGAGATTACCTGATCGGACAACTTCAGAACATCCTTTCAGCAGATATGGATGTAGGGGCATTTGACATCAAAGCGATGAGAAAGAAAGCTAAGATCCCATGCAGAAAAGGGATTTTTGATATGGAGATCGCAGCCTATCTTTTGAACCCTCTTAAAAATGCTTATCCTTATGATGATATAGCGAAAGAATATATGGATATGACCCTGCCGTCAGGGGAAGAAATTTTTGAAAATAATAAACATATCGATTATTCCAAGGTTACACAGGAGCAGGCAGCCGCATTTGCCGCCTATCAGTCCTATGTAGCTTACGGAGCACTGGAACCGATAAAAAAGGCACTGGAAGAGACAAAGATGCTTACTTTGTTTGATGAAGTGGAGATGCCGTTGGTATTTGCACTGGATGATATGGAAAAAGAAGGCATCCTTGTAAAGGCAGAAGAGCTGAAGGTATACGGCGAAGAACTTCAAGTACGGATCAAGGAACTGGAAGGAAAGATATATGAGCAGGCGGATGAAACCTTCAATATCAATTCTCCGAAGCAGTTGGGAGTGATCTTGTTTGAAAAGCTGGGTATGCCGGGCGGAAAGAAAACGAAAACCGGATATTCAACCGCAGCAGATGTACTTGACAAACTGGCACCGGAATATCCTTTTGTAGCTGATATTCTGGAGTATCGCCAGCTTACAAAACTTAAGTCCACCTACGCGGACGGACTGGCAGTATACATCCAGGAGGATGGAAGGATCCATTCGAACTTTAACCAGACGATTACAGCGACCGGACGGATCAGCAGTACAGAACCAAACCTGCAGAATATACCGATCCGTATGGAGCTGGGAAGACTGATCCGAAAAGTATTTGTTCCGAAGCCGGGATATGTATTTTTAGATGCAGATTATTCTCAGATAGAGCTTCGCGTGCTGGCACATCTTTCTGGTGATGAGATGCTGATCCAGGCATACAGGGAAGCACAGGATATCCACAGGATCACTGCTTCACAGGTATTTCATATTCCTTTTGATGAGGTTACACCGCTTCAGAGGAGAAATGCAAAGGCAGTTAACTTTGGTATCGTCTACGGGATCAGTTCCTTTGGACTGAGTCAGGATCTTAGTATCACAAGAAAAGAAGCAGCTGAATATATAGAAAAATATTTCGCTACTTATCCGAAAATCAAAGGATTTTTGGATGATGCAGTGGAAAATGCAAAAAAAGACGGCTATGTTGTTACCATGTTTGGCAGACGGCGTCCAGTACCGGAACTCCAGTCGAGCAATTTCATGCAGCGTTCTTTTGGAGAGCGGATCGCTATGAATTCTCCGATCCAGGGAACGGCAGCAGATATTATTAAGATTGCCATGATCAGGGTGAATAAAGCACTGAGAGATACTGATCTGAAATCACGTCTGATCCTGCAGGTACACGATGAGCTGCTTATCGAGACTGCAGAAGATGAGGTGGAAGAAGTATCAAAGATCCTGGAGCGCGAGATGCATCAGGCAGCGGATCTGGCAGTACCTTTGGAAGTGGACATGCATACGGGACAAAACTGGTATGAGGCAAAATAGGCTCGCTGGAACGAAAGAGGAAGTTATCAAAAGATGAAATCTAAGGAGGGAATCCATATGAAAGTACTTGGAGTAACAGGCGGGATAGGATCAGGAAAGAGCGAGGTCCTTAATTATATAGCGGATAACTGGAATGCCACGGTAGTGGAAGCAGATGAGGTCGGTTATCTGGTGATGCAGCCGGGCAAATCCTGCTATGCACCGATCGTAGAGTTGTTTGGACCGGGAGTCCTCAAGGAAAATGGAGAACTTGACCGGGAAAAAATCTCTGAACAGGTATTTGAGGATAAGGAGCTTCTTAACAAATTAAATGCCATTGTCCATCCTGCTGTTAAAAAATATATAAAGAAGAAGATAGAAAAAGAGCGGGAAAATGAGACGGATTATTTTATTGTAGAAGCGGCTTTATTAATTGAAGATAAATATGATGAAATTTGTGATGAATTGTGGTATATTTATGCAGATGAAGAAACCCGCATGGAAAGATTGATGAAAAATCGCGGATATTCGGAAGAAAAATCCCGGGACATTTTCAAAAACCAGCTCAGTGAGGATGAATTCAGCGAACATTGTGACTTCGAGATTGACAACAGTGGAGATTTTGAGGAAACAAAAAATCAGATTATGCAAAGGATGCAGATGTATGAGATTATGTAGTATCGCCAGCGGAAGCAGCGGAAACTGTATTTATGTGGGGAGTGACACTACAAATATACTGATAGATACAGGGATCAGCGGAAAGAAAGTGGAGTTCGGGCTGAATTCTCTTGATCTGACAGTGAAGGATCTGAATGGGATATTTGTTACTCATGAACATTCAGATCATATTAAGGGGCTTGGCGTGATCGCAAGAAAGTGTGGTGTGCCGATCTATGCAACATCGGGGACGATCGCAGCCATCAAAGAGAGTAACAGCCTTGGTAAGATGCCGGAAGGGATCTTCCGGGAGATACAGGAGGATGAGGTGTGCCAGGTGGGAGATTTGGCTGTCCATCCATTTCACATATCCCATGATGCGGCACAGCCGGTGGGGTATCGGGTTGATAATGGCGGACATTCCGTGGGTGTGGCGACCGATATGGGAGTTTATGATGACTATATCGTAAGTCAGCTCAAAGGTCTGGATGCACTTTTACTTGAGGCGAATCATGATGTGAATATGCTTCAGGTTGGAGGGTATCCCTACTATCTAAAGAGAAGGATACTGGGGGAGAGAGGTCATCTGTCAAATGAGACAGCCGGACAGCTTTTGTGCCAGTTGCTTCATGATAATATGAAGGCAGTTTTTCTTGGACATCTAAGCAAAGAAAATAATTACGAAGCGCTTGCGTATGAGACGGTGTGCGCAGAAGTGACCATGGGCGATAACCCATATAAGGCAGGAGATTTTAAAATCTCAGTGGCCCACAGAGACAGATCGTCAGACGTAGTAGAACTGTAAAGGAGAAAAATGATGAAAAAAACAATTATTACAGTAGTAGGAAAAGATACCGTAGGAATCATTGCAAAGGTTTGTACATACCTGGCAGATAATGGAATTAACATACTGGATATTTCCCAGACCATCGTTGATGGATATTTTAACATGATGATGATCACAGATGCTTCAAAATGTGGAAAGTCTACAGGCGATATCGCAGAGGAACTGAAGGCACTGGGAGAAGAGATTGGTCTTGTGATCCGCTGTCAGCATGAGGATATTTTCAACAAAATGCACCGTATCTAATCGGAAACAGACGGAGGAATGATCAGATGATTAATATTTTTGAGGTAAATGAGACCAACAAAATGATCGAGCAGGAGAATCTGGATGTGCGTACGATTACCATGGGTATCAGCCTTCTTGATTGTATCGATGCCGATCTTGATGAAGTAAATAGAAAAGTTTATGAGAAGATCACTACATATGCAAAAGATCTTGTGAAAACTGGAGAGGATATTTCAAAGGAATTTGGGATTCCGATCGTGAATAAAAGAATTTCTATAACACCGATCGCTTTGGTCGGAGGAGCAGCATGTAAGACATCAGAGGATTTTGTGACTCTCGCTCATACGCTGGATCGTGTGGCAAAAGAAGTAGGCGTAAACTTTATCGGAGGATATTCAGCGCTGGTATCGAAGGGAATGACAAAGGCAGATGAACTTCTGATCCGTTCTATCCCACAGGCACTGGCAGAGACAGAGAGAGTCTGCAGTTCAGTCAATCTTGGCTCTACAAAGACCGGTATCAACATGGATGCTGTAAAGCTGATGGGTGAGATGGTCCTGGCAACTGCGGAAGCTACAAAAGAGGATGATTCTCTTGGCTGTGCGAAGCTGGTAGTATTTTGTAATGCACCGGATGACAATCCGTTCATGGCAGGTGCTTTCCATGGCGTAACGGAAGCTGATGCGATCATCAATGTAGGTGTCAGCGGACCGGGAGTCGTAAAATATGCACTGTCACAGGTGAGAGGTGCAAACTTTGAGGTGCTTTGTGAGACCATCAAGAAAACAGCATTTAAGATCACCCGTGTTGGACAGCTGGTTGCTCAGGAAGCTTCCAAACGTCTGGGCGTACCATTTGGAATTATCGATCTGTCTCTCGCTCCGACACCGGCTATCGGCGATTCTGTGGCAGAGATTTTGGAAGAGATCGGTCTGGAGCGTGTAGGTGCACCGGGTACTACAGCAGCACTTGCACTTTTGAACGACCAGGTTAAAAAAGGCGGCGTTATGGCATCTTCTTATGTAGGCGGACTGAGCGGTGCATTTATCCCTGTCAGTGAGGATCAGGGAATGATCGACGCAGTCAATCTGGGTGCATTGACGCTGGAAAAACTGGAAGCCATGACCTGTGTGTGTTCTGTAGGACTTGATATGATCGCAATCCCTGGAGATACCAAAGCAACGACGATCTCAGGCGTGATCGCAGATGAGATGGCGATCGGTATGGTAAATCAGAAGACAACAGCAGTCCGTGTGATCCCGGTGATCGGAAAAGGGGTAGGCGAAACCGTAGAATTTGGCGGACTGTTGGGCTATGCTCCGGTCATGCCAGTGAACAAATTTGCCTGTGATGATTTTGTAAATCGCGGCGGAAGGATTCCGGCACCGATCCATAGCTTTAAAAACTAAAATAAGCAGATGAAAGCAGAGGATATTTTATGATTTTTTCATAAAATGTTCTCTGTTTTTTATTTGCTTATTTCCCGGAGTACTGATATACTAAATACATCTTTCAGATTCAGGCAGTTCTGCCAAAAGATTCCCAATAAAATTTATACGTATAAGAAAAAAACAATAAACAAAGTACGAAGTGGCTGCAAAATATTTGCCATATGAAATAGTTGCATAGACAGGCACGGATGCGGATTATCATATTGATCAGACCAATCACACTACATTTCTGCCCTTTTGTAGAAGTACATTGCATCCGTAATAAAAAGCAGAAAGGAGGCTGGAAAGACATAGAGCCATACATTTCAAAATCTATGGAGTTATAAACTTACAAATCTTAAAGCATACAAATCTGAAAGAGAAAGACATAAACCCCTAAATACAATTCAAAAAGTCAGCCATATCAAAGCCCTGAGTTCTCAGGGAAATTTCCAGAAAACAAATCAAAAACCTGCTGATAACTGTGGAGCAATGATTCCAGCAGTTATCAGCACCAAGTAAAAAAGGAGATAGTGAATGAAAAAAAGTAATAGATGGAAGATATATACGATCACAGCCATGCTCATAGCATTGAGTGCGATAGGCGGAGTCATGGCTTATTTTACAGATTCAGATGAGAAAATAAATGAGTTTGTCGTAGGAAAGATAGATATCGACCTGCAGGAGCCGGAATGGGATAAAAAAACGGATACAGATGAAGATGGGGTTCCTGATGAGGCAGAACATCTGCGGCCCGCACAGACAGTCACAAAGGATCCGCAGGTTCAAAATATCGGTATCAACGATGCCTTTATGTTCCTGACAGTGGAGGTTCCATGTCGTGATCTGATCACAGTACAGCCTAATGGTATGAAGAATCCAAAAAGTATCACACAGTTATATACCTATGATGTGGATCCGGCGTGGAAAGGTATAGGAAGCTGCATCCTGCGGGATGAAGCAGGCAAACAAAACGGTATCAAATATCTCTATGCATATGCAGGAGCGGACAATAGCTGTACCGTGGTGGCACCCAAAGCGAAGACGTCACCTTTGTTTAAAAATATAGTCTTTGCAAATGTGTTGGAAGGCCAGGGACTTGAAGAAGGAGCATTTGATATCGAGATTCATGCTTATGGGATCCAGACCACAGACCTGAATGGTGGTACGACAGATGCCAAAAATGTATGGCAGATCATCACAAATCAAAAGGAGCTGGGCGATGTATACCAACAGTAGAAAGGTGTGACGGAGCATGAAAAAAGGAGCAGTAGTAATTTGCCTTGCAGCTGTGTTGATGATCTCGATAAAAGGAATGTCGGGAAGCTATGCATGGTTTCTAAGTAGTGATGAGCAGCATAATTATCTGAGCACAGGAAACAATGATGTGGAAATCAAGGAGGAATTTCCGGAACCGGAGATCATTGAGAAAAAGAAGGTCAAAAAGCTGGTTGAATTCACAAATACAGGGACAGTTGCATGCTTTATCAGAGCGAAATACTTGTTTAGCGATGCCACGATCCAGGATATGGTAACTTTGGAGTTTGGATCGGATAAGTGGGCGGCGGCAGAAGATGGATATTATTATTACAGCAAAAGTATCCTTCCTAATGAAAAAACAGAGCCCTTTCTTACGGCGGTAACATTCGGTGAGATTGGAGACATTGCTTCAGATTTTGACTTGAGTATCTATACGGAGACAGTTCAGTCAGATGGTCACAAGACGGCACAGGAAGCATTTGCCCATCTTAGCCGCTGAGAAAGGAGGACGAGATGAATAGGAAGATAAAATATGCTATATTTGCAGGAATCATGTGTCTGATGTCAGCGGTAAATGCTATGGCAGATACCAGGGCTTCTGTGATATATGAAGCAGGAAGCTCAAAGGTTGATGTGCATCTGGAAGAATATATGCTGAAGGAGGGAACGGAAATCCCATGGGAAAATGGACAGATGGTACTTCCGGGAGCAGTACTCTCCAAAATCCCAAGGATCTGTAATGATGGGGAGAAGTGTTATGTACGGACAAAGGTACTCTTTGAAAGTGAGAAGGGTACAGATACGGCACTTAATGAGGAGGATCTCTTAGGGATCAGTGATGAATGGATACAGATAGGGGAATATTTTTATTATAAAAAGATACTGGAAAAGAAGGCGACAGTTGATTTCTTTCAGGCAGTTCAGATTCCAACAAACTGGGAATCCGGGACAGATGATGATAACAAATGGAGGATAGAAGTAAAAGTTGAGGCGATACAGGCTGAATTTTTTACTCCGGATTTCAGTGATGAGGATCCCTGGCATATAGGGACGGGAAAATATCAGATACAAAAGGCACTGGAGGATGAGCCTGGAGTAATGGAAACAGATAATACACCGGTGACCTTTGAAATCGTAAATGATACCAAAGGATTTTCCCTGGATACAGACGAATTCTTCAGGAAGATGGAACTGTTTCTTCCTGGAAAGACCCAGTCAGGCAATATCGATGTGATAAACCGTACAGACAAAGAACGTACTGTATATATGAAATCAGAGGTCCTTGAAAAAAATGATTTTATTGAAAAGATGGAGCTGACGGTGCAGATCAAAGATCAGGACAAAATAAATATCCTATACCAGGGAAGTATGGATGCGGAAAAAATGAGTGAATACCAGAGCATAGGAAGCATAGATGCCCAAAGTACAGGAAAGCTTGAGATGCTGCTGACCCTCCCGGAGGATGCGGATAATCGATATTCTGCCAAGCAGGGAAAAGTTAAGCTCATATTTACCACAGACCAGCAGATGGAAGAACAGAAAAAAACAAATCAGAGAAATCAAAAAACAGGGAAAAGTGAAAATGTAAAAACAGGAGATACACAAAATATATGGATATGGGTAGTCGCAGGCATAGGTGTTCCGATCGCATGTTTTATTCCATGGATCAGTAGGAAGATCAGAAAAAAGAGGGATGCAATATGGTGAAGAAGATAATAGACGGAGTGTTTACTTTAATTTTCTTTTGTGCGGTCCTGGGTATGATTTTCTTTGTTATCCCGAGAATATTTCAGATGAGTCCGCAGATTGTGTTGAGTGGATCGATGGAGCCCGAGATACCTACTGGAAGTATATCCTATATAACCCGGCTGATCCCTCCGGAAGAGGTTAAAGAGAGGGATGTGATCGCCTATCAATTTGGTGAGAAACATTCCGTTTTGCATCGCGTGATACGTGTGGAGAAGGAAAAGAAAATCTTTTATACAAAAGGAGATGCAAATCAGGCGGCAGATCTTGGAAAAGTGGAATATACTCAGTATCTTGGAAAGCAGATATTTTCCATTCCATATCTGGGGTATGCAGCAGCTTTTTTTCAGAAAGGAGAGCATGTACTGTACCTGGCGATGGGGATTGCAGCACTGATTCTTCTGGACAGGGTCTGCATGGAACTTGAGACAAAGAAAGGGCAGAAAAGGAAAGGGGAAGGATACATATGAAGATGATATTAAGAAGGATGATAGCCGGTTTGCTCTGCCTGCTTCTGGCACTTCCGGTACTGCATGTATATGCGGAGGGAGAAGGAGGGGCGGCGGAAGAAGAGGCCTTCTATCTTGAGGGAGATACCTCCGGGGTGGCGGCGATGTCCTTTGACAACAGTTCGCGCCTTCCGGTCTCAAATGTAAGATACCAGAAGTTTCAGTGTACCGATGGTACAGCAAATACACCAGCATGCCCCAATCTTGGGGTAGGTATCAAATATATCGAAGGGGATGATAAGAACGTTGATGGAGGCGGCAAATGGAGATACGTGTATTGCCTGCAGTTTTCAAAGGACAGCCCATCGGGCGGACAGGCGATGCAGCACAGCGGATGGACAAGCAAGAAAATCGCGTATGCCCTGTACTATGGAGCAGTTTACTATGGGAAAATGTGCAGATATGGATCATATTCCACAGGGGATTGGCAGATGGATTACTTTGTCACCCAGATGGCGATACATGTACTGAATAATGAATTTACCATGGCAGCGTTTTGGAATGGCTTGAACAAAAGCAGTGCAAGCCAGGCAGAGAAAAATCTGGTATATGACAGAGTGGGAAAAATTGTAAATGATGCAGGCTCTTCGGCTAATTATGGTGGTTTTACTTCTGATGGATGGCTGGATCTGAACACAGCATCCTTTACATTGAATGGATATCAGGACAGCTGGTATGCATCATCGGGGCTTTATGCTTCCAACGGCGTTTTTCATCCAGTATTTAGAAGCTATTATGGATATGATTTTTGCGAACAATTGACAGAGTATTCGGTACAGGTGCCATCCGGTGTAAATGTGAGAAAGAAAGGAAGTCAGTTGTATGCGGACTTTGATGTTACAGTTGCACAAAGCCAGTATAAACAGTGGCAGCTAACGGGAAAGACTTTGCCGATCACTGTAAAAGCATCACTTCCAAGATACTGGGGAGGCGGTATCTATAGATCTACGGCAGGAGCGAACTTTCAGGATATATGTTTTCTTACCTGGTCGGCAGCGGGCGGTACAGCCTCATTCCAAAAATCAGTGGATCTTCATATCCCCAAAGTGACAAGAGATCTTTTGCTATATAAAAAGGATGCGGTTACTCAGGCGCCTCTTTCGGGAGCGGGCTTTTCCCTTTGGGCATATGACGGACAAAAGTATAGCCGGAAAATTGGAAACTTCACGGATCAAGGAGATGGAAGCTATATGCTAAAAGGCATTGATCATACTTCAACAAAAGATGGATGGTTTTTGATAAAGGAAGATAAACCGCCAGCAAATTATCAGGCAGCCTATCGACCGGAAAATAGTATGGATGAAGAAGATTATAAAGTGTATGGCGGAAGAGAAATCCGCATGAATGCAGACGGTTTTATATCAGACAGGGTTCAGGATCCCTTCACTTTTCGGGATGAGCCGCTGATCCCTGAGGCAGATATTGAAATCATAAAATATGATATAGATACCGGTGCCAATCTGGAGGGGGCAGTATTTTCAATCTATGAGTGGAATAAGGACAAGAAAGAGTATAATAGCAATCCCATCCAGCTTATGTCTTATGACAGCCAGATGCAGACATACAAAACAACATCTTCTCTTACGAAAAGTTCGGACAATGAAGGAAAATTCATGATAAGAGAAACTATACTTCCCACCGGGTATCACTGCCCATGGAGCAAAGAAATAACACTTACTCAACCGGGCAGTACAACGATAAAATTAGAGGCTGGGAATTATCCTGGAAGGAACTTTACGATACATAAGAAGATAAGAAAGGACGAAGTGACTTGGGAACATGGAAATCCCACTTTCTTTTTCGATGTATGGGGAACGGATCTGGAAGGAAAAGAGCATACCTATCATTGCTATGTGGAACTTGATCAAGAGAAACTGAAAGAACAGCTTGCAGATGAGAAGGAAATCTATCTGTCAGCACAGACAACAGTGGCCAATATTCCGGCAGGTGTCTATTATGCAAAGGAGACGGAGGATGTCATGCGATATATTCTCACAGATGTACAGACAGATCTGAAAAATGTACAGATTGAAAAGAAGAACATGGAAGTAGTAAATGACATACAAAAGATCCAGGCATTGGTAACAGCCGATCTTCGGGGAGCAGACGGAAGTGTTACCTTTGAAAACAGGAAGGTGTTGTACGATGAATATTCGGACAATGCTGTTGTTACGAATCATTTTGTTTTGAAAAAATCCTGAGTATGGTCAGATAATATCTCTTATGAGGCTATGGAAGGATGATCATCTGCTGCTGATATTCATGAAGAAAGCTAAGGCGTGTTTTTTCACATAGCACAGTTTTATACAGATGGGCGATGCGGGTATTGTCTTCGAGCAGCGTCATAGAAGAAGGAGACAAACTAAAAGGCGCATCTGCGAGTTTTGTTATAAGTGGAAGGGAACCTTGCTTTTTTATCGCAGAAAGTACAGGAGCTGCGGAGCGTCTAAATCCAAGAAGACGGGCATAGGAAAGAGCAGGAAGGCTGCGGATCCCGAGCAGTGCATGAAAAAGAGCACGGCAGATACGGCTGTAAGTTAATTCTTTGGTCTTTAGAAGAGTGACATACTGAGAAAAATCCTCATAGCTGTCCCTTGTGTTGATAAGTCTCTGGGCAAGATCAGGAGTAAGATCCAGATAACTTGCTAATTGTCCGGCATCGGAAGAATAAAGGAGCCATCTTAATGGCAGGGAAAAATCCTGCTCTGTGAGAAAATGATCCAGAGGGACTTCTTTTTGGAGCATAGAATATACTTCCTGAGGAAAGCAGGAGGAGAGTTCAGACATATCTCTTTTATCGCTGGAGTTTAGGCTGATCCAGGAATTTCGGATCGCTGTAGCAGAAGGCAGCGGCTGATCCAGCGTT
Source organism: Clostridia bacterium (assembly GCA_009929525.1). GTDB lineage: Bacteria > Bacillota > Clostridia > Lachnospirales > Lachnospiraceae > Oliverpabstia. The sequence continues at coordinate 33,739 of SAAH01000006.1, forward strand.
CCGGTATGGTAGTCACTGCCTTTTCTTTTGATGGATACAGGGGTGATAGCAGAACCGGATCTGGCAAGAGCCTTGCAGTATTCGATACCAAGGATATTATTGGGGGTGGACAAAAGAGCTCCCCAATCTGTCGAAGGGAAAATCGTCTCAAGTGCCTTCTGCCGCGCAGCTGGAAAAGATAATCCATTTTTTAATTGCATGCGAAGCTGTGACTGAAAGGCTTCCGGTTCATCAGCGAGGTAACGTCCAAGGCTGATAAAAGGAGCAGCATCCCCCGTCTCACTTCCAAAGGAAAGGGTATCGATGCAGCCCAGGCCAGCCAGCAGTTCTACGCCGCTTCGCGCAAAAAGTTCTGCACTTTCGCAGGCATGGGTAGACGGCAGTTCAAAGACGAGATCGGCACCTCCCAAAAGTGCCATCCTGGTGCGCTGATATTTTGAAAGGAAGGCGGGTCCTCCTCTTTGGACAAAATCACCGCTCATCACAGCAACGACAAAGTCAGCACCGGTTAATCGTTTTGTTTCTTCTATATGGTAGGCATGTCCAAGATGAAACGGATTGTATTCCGCTATGATTCCAGCAACTTTCATATATGTGCACCTCAAAAAATACATAATTATTTTCCCTATTCTAACAGGAAAGATAAGGAAAAACAAGGGTTTTGTCGGGATTACCAGAAAGTGTTAAAAAATTAACTAACCTTGTCACATAATTGCAAACGAGGTATAATTTTAGATAGTGAGTATAACCGCTATCTATGTTCAGCAAAAGTAATATTCACTGGAGCCAGATGGTGGTAAAGGGGTACCCTTTATAAAACCCTGTAGAACAGGGGAGATAACGAAAGGAGTCATAGAATCATGGGATTTATTGACGTAATCAAAACAAGAGCGAAAGCAGAAAAAAAAGTAATTGTACTTCCAGAAACAGAAGACAGAAGAACGTATGAGGCAACTGCACAGATATTAAAAGAAGGTCTGGCAGATATTGTCCTTGTCGGAAGCGAGGAAGCAATAAAAGCAGGAAGCGAAGGACTTGATATCAGCGGTGCTAAGATTGTTGATCCGGCTACTTCTGATAAAACAGCAGCTTACATCGACAAGCTGGTTGAACTGAGAAGCAAAAAAGGAATGACACCTGAGCAGGCAAAAGATATTCTTTTGAATCAGTACCTGTATTATGGTGTAATGATGGTAAAGATGGGGGATGCTGATGGTATGGTATCCGGTGCCTGCCATTCAACTGCAGACACATTAAGACCTTGTCTTCAGATCCTGAAAACAAAACCAGGTACAAAGCTTGTATCTGCATTCTTCCTGATGTCAGTTCCGGACTGCGAATTTGGTGCCAATGGAACATTTGTATTCTCAGATTGCGGACTGAACCAGAATCCTACATCAGAAGAACTTGCAGCGATCGCAGCATCTTCAGCAGAATCCTTCAAACTGCTTGTTGGTGAAGAACCAGTAGTAGCTATGCTGTCACATTCTACAAAAGGCAGTGCAAAACATGCAGATGTTGATAAAGTAGTAGAAGCTACAAGAATCGCAAAAGAGCAGAATCCAGAACTTACATTAGACGGCGAGTTCCAGCTGGATGCAGCTATCGTACCAAGCATTGGTGCTTCAAAAGCTCCAGACAGTGCAGTAGCAGGAAAAGCTAATACACTTATTTTCCCTGATCTTGATGCAGGAAACATTGGATACAAACTGGTACAGAGACTGGCTAAAGCAGAAGCTTATGGTCCTGTTACCCAGGGTATTGCGAAACCGGTTAACGATCTTTCCCGTGGATGCTCCGCAGAAGATATCGTTGGTGTAGTTGCAATCACAGCAGTTCAGTGTCAGGCTGAATAATAATGGCACAGCAGCATATCCTAAGAGTGTTGCATCATGTTGCAAATCATTAGTTGGAGGAAAATCAAATGAACGTATTAGTTATTAACTGCGGAAGTTCTTCATTAAAATATCAGATGATCAATTCAGATACAGAGGCTGTCCTTGCAAAAGGTCTGTGCGAGCGTATCGGTATCGATGGAAGACTGGTATACCAGAAGTCCGGATGTGACAAAGAAACAACAGAGGCATCTATGCCTACACATAAAGAAGCTATCCAGATGGTACTGGATGCTTTGACGAACGATAAGACAGGTGCGATCGCCAGCTTGAAAGAAGTTAATGCAATCGGTCACCGTGTCGTACATGGCGGAGAAAAGTTTGCTTCTTCAGCAGTGATCACAGACGAGATGATCCAGGCCGTTGAAGAGTGTAATGATCTTGCTCCACTTCACAATCCGGCAAACCTGATCGGTATCCGTGTTTGTGCAGAACTTATGCCAGGTGTTCCGCAGGTAGCAGTATTTGATACAGCTTTCCATCAGACAATGCCTGCAAAAGCATACCTGTATGGTCTGCCACTGGAGTATTACAAAAAGTACAAAGTAAGAAGATATGGTTTCCACGGAACAAGCCACAGCTTCGTATCCAAACGTGCAGTAGAATTCTTAGGATTGAATCCTGATGATTCTAAAGTGATCGTTTGCCACCTTGGCAACGGATCTTCCATCAGTGCAGTAATGAATGGAAAGTGCGTTGATACAACGATGGGACTTACTCCTCTTGAAGGCGTTGTTATGGGAACTCGTTCCGGTAACATTGATCCTGCTATCATGGAGTTCATCGCTAAAAAAGAAAATCTGAATATCACAGAGATCATGAACATCCTCAATAAAAAATCTGGTCTTCAGGGATTATCTGATGGACTGTCAAGCGATTTCCGTGACCTGAACGAAGCAGCAGAAAGCGGAAATGAAGCAGCAGCCAATGCGATCGAAGTTCTCTGCTATGGTATCGCCAAATTCGTTGGTGGTTATGTAGCAGCTATGAACGGTGTTGATGCGATCATCTTTACAGCAGGTATCGGTGAGAATGCTATTCCGGTTCGTGAGAAGATTGTAAGTTACCTGGGATATCTTGGTGTAACACTGGATAAAGAAGCAAACGGAAACAGAGGAGAAGAAATCGTTATTTCTACTCCGGATTCAAAAGTTAAAGTTGCTGTTATTCCTACAAACGAAGAGCTGGCTATCTGCCGCGAGACAGTAGCTCTGGTATAAGAGATAGTTTGCAGTATACATGCGTTGCGGAAAAGTTTAGTTGAAATTTGTATCCTCTTTGTCAAGAAAAAAAGGTTGACAAAGAGGATACGTTTCTGTATAATTGGTTGAGTGTGGTTAGGAGATAATTATGCTGATTGATTTATCCAGGGTTTTAACCCATGAAGGAAAACAGGAACATTTGGAAATCATGCCGGAAGGTCAGGCTTTTGTCTGCGAATTGGGTGAGTTTCCATATGTAGAAAAAACACCAGTATCTTTGGTGATTATTCATGAAGAAAATCAGATACTTAAGATAGCTGGAGAAGGTAAGGTTTCCGTCTGGATTCCATGTGCCCGTTGTCTGGAACCAGTGAAAGTCACTTTAGATATCGAGTTCGATAATGAAGTTGACATGAAGCTGTCGGACGAAGAGCGAGTGGAGGCACTGGATGAAAGCAGTTATATTCAGGAGAAAGAACTGAATAGTGAAAAACTGCTGCATGATGAGATACTAATCAGGTGGCCAATGCAAGTGCTCTGCAAAGAGAATTGTAAAGGAATCTGTAGCCGTTGTGGAGCAAATCTGAATCAGGGATCCTGTGATTGCGATACGGCAGATTTAGATCCCAGAATGGCTGTTATCAGTGATATATTTAAGAATTTTAAGGAGGTGTAACCAATGTCCATCTGTCCAAAGAATAAAACATCTAAAGCTAGAAGAGATAAGAGAAGAGCAAACTGGAAAATGAGCGCTCCGAACTTAGTAAAATGCAGCAAATGTGGTGCTTTAATGATGCCTCATAGAGTTTGTAAAGCTTGTGGCTCTTACAACAAGAGAGAGATCATCGCTCAGGATGCTGAGTAAACAGATAATTTAAAAAAGACTTCTGTGTAATTATAAATTGCGCAGAAGTCTTTTTTGCGTCAGACTATTTGTTTGGAGACTTCCTATTTTCGATATTTTCTGCTAAAATGAAACATAAGAAACCGAGTGATAAATGTGGGGGATCCACTATGGAAAGAAGGACAGATTTTATTAAGGTGAAGGCAGCTTATCGGAAGATGAAGACTGCGGAAACCATGCAGCAGACAATTTATATATATGGTGTTACGGGGTATGGAAAAACTACGATGGTACAGCAGTATCTGGTAAGAACGAGACATACTTATTTGGTGTGCACCAATGGATATCTTACGGATGAAAAGGCGAAAGGAACTTCGGAAGAACCATTGGAGATGAGCCAGCTGACAAAGAATCATACTGTCGTGGTGGATGATCTTCAATTTTTGAAAAAAAGCGAGGAGCGAAAAAAAGTATTAGAACTTATCGAGAATCCGGATATATGGGTCATCCTTATTGCAAGGTGTCGTATGCCCGGCTGGCTGCAGCCTGTTTATCTAAAAGAAGGTATGCTGGTGGTGCCGGAGAAGGAACTCTTCTGGAGTAAAGAAGATATCCAGAAATATTTTCTCATGCATAAGATGGAACTGACCGAGGCGGATGCGGATCAGGTGTATCGGGATACCTATGGAAATCCATTGGGTGTGCGGATTTATCTGAATATGAGCAGAGAGGCAGGGGCATATCATAGATCCTTCTTTCAAAAAGTATAGAATGCCGTAGAAGTCTACGTGGAGCAGCATGTTATAGGAGAATGGGATACTGACATGACGCAGCTGCTTATGCAGGTGAGCTTTGTGGATGAATTCACCCTGCCTTTGGCAGAAATGATATCGGGAAATAAAGACGCTTACCGTATCTTTGAAGAGGCAAAAGAAATCGGAAACTTCATCGAAGAATCGGAAGATGGAGTATACGTGATCCGTCCGTTGCTGCGTACTGCATTACAAAAGAGAGCCCATAGAGAGTATGGCAGTGAGCGGTGCAGAGAGATTTACTGCAATGCAGGGCTCTTTTACGAGATGCAGGATGATGTGATAAATGCACTTACTATGTATGAAAAAAGTGAGAAACGTGAGCGTATCAAAGAGATACTTATACGAAATGCGAGAAAGAACCCAGGCAACGGACATTACTTTGAACTTCGGAAATATTATTTTTCTATGTCGGACGAGGAGATCAGGAAGGATGCCCTGCTGATGGCGGGGATGAGCATGCTTTATAGTATGCTTCTTCAGCCGGATAAGAGCGATTACTGGTATAAACAGTTGGAGGAATACGAAAAGCATCAGACGGGAGGAACCAAAAGAGAGGCAAGAAGCCGTCTGGCATATCTGGATATAGCTCTGGCACAAAAGGGTACCCACAATATTCTGGATATAATTAAAAAGATACCGCCTCTGCTCTTTGATAAAGGTATTTCTCTGCCGGAATTCTCTGTTACATCGAATCTGCCGTCTATCATGAATGGTGGAAAAGACTTCTGTGAATGGAGCAAGCGGGACAAGGAACTGGGAGCCTCCATAGGAAAACTGTTGGCACTGGTGCTGGGGGCTTATGGCAAAGGTCTGGTAAATATAGCGGTAGGCGAGAGCCAATATGAAAAAGGCGGTGACACCTATGAGATCATGTCGATGCTAAATAAAGGAACCATGGAAACTCAGGCGGGCGGCAAGATCGAGATGGCTTTCGCGGCTGCAGGTATCCAGGCAAGGCTGAACATGATTTATGGAGATGAAGAAGCAGCCTGGAGTATCCTGGAGTCTTTTGAAGAAAGAGTACGGGAAGAAAATGATAAAGCAATCCTCATAAATCTTAATGCGATGAAATGCCGCCTGGCACTATATACAGGAAAAAAGGAGCAGATTCTTGCATGGATGAAGGCAGCACCGCAGGAAGAGGCAGAATTCTACATTTTGGATCGGTATCGCTATCTCACAAAAGTGCGTTGCTATCTGTTCAAAGGAGAATACCTGCGTGCATTATCATTATTAGAAAAAGTACAGTATTATGCGACGCTTTACGAGCGCAATTACATTAATATAGAAGTCAGGATTCTGACGGCGATAACGAAATATCGGCTGCGAGAGGAAAACTGGCGAGAGACGCTTTTGGAAGGGATCACACTGGCCCAGGGATATCATTTCCTTCGGGTGATCAGCGAGGAAGGTGCGGCTGTGTGGGAACTGTTGGATGATAAGAGGGTCCGCAAATCTTTGGAAAAATGTGAATATATCGACAGCTTGTATATGGAGACCAGGAAGATGGCCAATCAATTTCCACGGTATCTGGCTGCAGAAATAAATAATCCACCGGAATTCAGTGAGAATGCATTGAAGATCCTACAGCTGCAGGCCAAAGGATTTACGTCGAAAGAGATTGCTCTCACCCTAAAGATCAAGGAAGAGACGGTGCGCTATCACAGCAGACAAAATTACAAGAAACTGGGAGTATCAGGAAAAACGGACGCAGTACTTGCGGCACGAAACCTGAAATTACTATAAAGAAAACAAGACATACAGAACCGGCAACTTTCTAAATAATCGGATTGCTCAAGCAGGTGTGAGAAGATAGAACTGTCTTCTCATGCCTGCCTTAAATTTTGCAATTTTTCAACAAAATACTATCCGTTTGGATAGTTCCTATTCTTGACATTTTCTGATACAATAAAAATATATTTAGCCATGTTGAAATTGTGGAGTATTCGCTATGAAAAGGCGGTATAGCAGGAAAAAGCACAAATAGGTAGAAATATCAGGAAAAACCGATGCAGTACCGGCAGTACGGAACCTGAAATTACTATAAAGAAAGGTATCTGTTCAGTTGCTTCATAGATGCTATCTACTGAATAGTTACAAAGAAGGAACAAATGAATGGAGGGAACAGAATGAAGAAAAGAATCTTAAGCTGGATCATGGTAGTGTGCATGTTGGTCACACTGATGCCAGGCAATGTGCTGGCAGCAGTGGAAGAAGGCAGCAAGGAGAATCTGATCACCAAATCAGAGGAGGAGCTGACAGGTACGCCAATACCAACAGAAACATCAATACCAACAGGTACGCCAATACCAACAGGTACGCCAATACCAACAGAGACGGCAATACCAACAGAGACGGCAGCACCGACGGAACCGGCAGCACCAAAAGAAACAACGATACCAAACGAGACGGCAGCACAGGAAGCTGTTTTATCAGAAGCAGCGGCAGCTGTCCGTGTACAGATAGCGGCATTGCCAACTGCTGACCAGTGGAACGCTATGACTCTGGAAGAACAGAATACTGCAGGCTTAGCCGCTTATGCAGCCAGTGATGCTTATGATGCATTGAGTGAGGAAGACAAGGCAGCACTGGATGAGGATTACCAAGTATTGACAGGACTGTTCGGTGTGATGAACGGGATGGTTAGTGAGTATGAGGGAGAGCTGCAGGACTACGTCTATGTGGGCGGACCGAATGCATCGCCTGAGAATGACGGAACCAGTGCGGAGGCACCTACTACTGATATGTGGAAAGCTATGGATCATATGAAAGATGGTGGGAAGATTGTAGTTTGCGGTATTTCCACTGAGCCATTATATCACTTTGGGGCTGAAGGGGGTGGCGGAATCATTCGTCGGGATCTCTATTTTACAAATACGGATGGGGTCAATACTTACGATGATGCAAAACTAATCTTGAATGATTATGTCTATATGGAAGCGAACATCACGTTTGAACACATGGAAATAGAAGCAATCCGGAGAAATTATGGTGGATATTGTTTTATGTTATCGGACTCGAACGGGGGGGAAAGTTCAGAGCTGGTGGTCGAGATCAATCTGAATGATATCAAGATGGCTAAGCACACTTATGTGAGGAAGGAGGATGGTATCGAGATAACTGAGGACACTTATCTGATGGTTGGAAATATGACGACGAAATCAGCAACGGTAAATGTGACAGACTGTGATTTCGGTATGAATGCCGTGGATCATGCAAATAATCTTACTTTGAATTTGACACGAGCTTCTGTGGTAAGTACACCGGGGAGTGATCAGCCGATTGGAGATGTATCGCTGAAAGAAGAAAGTACTCTGGTGACCCGACAGGTTCTGCGCAGTGTGACAGCGGATCGTTCTCAAAATATGCTTAAGGGTTATAATGAAACGGTAATGTCGATTCTTGGTGAGGTAACCATAGATGGAATTCCGATTAAACTGGCTCCGAGTGATCGTATTTCGTTGGGAGCGGATCTGACACTGGTTCAGTCGACAGAAGAGAATGCTTCGCTTACCGCAGATAAATTCACTGTGGATGCGCCTTATACCTTAGTGAAAAGAGAGAATCAGATTACAACAGATCATACGTATGCGGATACCTGGACGGCAGATGCAGTGGGGCACTGGCATGCAGCGACTTGTGCACATTCAACAGAGAGAGCTGATTATGCGAAACATTCTGGCGGAACAGCAACATGTCATACACAGGCAATCTGTAGTGTATGCCAGACAGCATATGGGAAATTTGATAAAACAAAGCATGATGGTAAGACTGAGGTGCGTGGTGTCAGGGAACCGAACTATGAGAGTGAAGGCTATACAGGCGATACGTATTGCCTTGGATGTGGAGAAAAAATTGCATCGGGAACCACCATACCAAAACTGGATGATAACAAAAACCAGTGGAAACAGGATAGCAACGGCTGGAAATATCAGACAGCATATGGCTCTTTTGTGAAGAATGACTGGAAGCTGGTGAATGGCAAATGGTATCACTTTGGTACAGATGGCTATATGCAGACTGGTTGGATACTGGTGAATAGCAAATGGTACTACATGAATGAGTCAGGTGCAATGCTCACTGGCTGGATCAAAGTAGGAGGAACGTGGTATTATCTCAGCGAAAGCGGAGCGATGGTAACAGGCTGGAAACTGATAAATAATAAATGGTACTATATGAATCCAAGCGGTGCTATGACTACGGGCTGGCAGCTTGTAAATGGTCAATGGTACTACATGGACGGCAGTGGTGCTATGACTACAGGCTGGCAGCTGATTGGCGGAACATGGTACTATATGAACAGAAGTGGAGCAATGCTTACAGGCTGGATCAATCTGGGCGGAACATGGTATCTGCTTAGTGGAAGTGGAGCAATGCTTACCGACTGGCAGTTAGTAAATGGAGTCTGGTACTACATGTATGGATCTGGTGCCATGGCAGCAAATACTTGGATAGGAAGATATTACGTGAATGGCAGCGGTGCCTGGGTAAGTACAAGATAATAGAATGGGAATAGCAGTTTAGCCGGATATTTGTACAATATCCGGCTAAACTTGTCTTTGTAAAAAAATAAGACCGTGCATTCGCACGGTCTTATTCTAACTCGTTCTTAGTACGTTGGTTCTAATGATCTCTACAAATTATAATTTCACAACGTTAGCAGCCTGCATTCCGCGAGCGCCTTCGGTCAAGTCATAAGATACAGCCTGGCCTTCATCTAAGGATTTGAATCCGTCACCCTGGATAGCGGAGAAATGTACGAATACGTCTGCTCCATCTTCTCCTGTGATGAAACCATAGCCTTTTTCAGCGTTGAACCATTTAACAGTTCCTTTGTTCATGATGTTACCTCCATAAAAATATAAATAGAATAATAAAATAGTAAGTGCAGAAAGATAATAATGGGTATAAAAAAACCATCCGACATGAGATTACATTGATAAAATAAATAATAATCCCGGCAAGTCTGATGGGTAATATTAGATACGTCCAACTTCTCTTCTACAAGATATATTATAGAGTGAATATTTCAAAAAGTCAAGCACAAAAAAAGCTTTATTTCAGTTCGGATTTCGTGTATGATAGTAACAGACCAATGTTACTGTGCACGGAGTGTATAGTGGCAGATAAACTGTCAGTTGTAAGGTCAAGGATAAGTGTGAACAGAAGCACTTTTGAGATGTTGGAGCTGGCGGCAGATAATACAGATGGAGAACTATAAAAAGTGGCTCCAGGAAAGGACATAACATGAAAATCCTGATAAGGAACGGACGCGTCATAGATCCGGACACAAAGCTGGACCAGAAAGCGGATCTCTTGATCGAGGACGATAAGATTGCGGCAGTTGGAAAAGACATTGAGGATGAGGCTGATCGTGTGATCGATGCGAAGGGCTGTTATGTAATGCCAGGCTTGATCGATATGCATGTACATCTTCGCGATCCGGGTCTGACTCATAAAGAAGATATTGTAACGGGTGCGATGGCAGCGGCCAAAGGGGGAATTACGACAGTATTGGCGATGCCGAATACAAAGCCGGTCATGGATGACCCAACGAGGATAGCGTATGTAAAACATAAAGCAAAAGAATTTGCAAAGATCAATGTACTCCAGGTTGGTGCCATAACAAAAGGAATGAAGGGTGAAGAACTCTCAGATATCCCGGGCATGGTAAAAGCAGGGATTCCTGCCATCAGTGAAGATGGAAAATCTGTAATGAACACGCAGATATATAAAGAAGCGATGCTGATCGCAAAAAAATTAAACATTCCAGTATTGGCACACTGTGAAGATATTAATATGGTCAATGGAGGCTGCATGAACGAAGATGCGAAAGCAGAAGAGTTCGGTCTGCCGGGCATCAGTAATGCAGTAGAAGATTGTATCGTTGCAAGAGATATCATTCTGGCAAGAGATACCGGCTGTCACCTTCATTTATGCCATTGTTCGACACAGGCCAGTGAAGTGATGCTGAGAGGCTCAAAGAAACTGGGACTTCCGGTGACTGGCGAGGTGTGTCCTCACCATTTTACACTTACTACAGACGATATGATAAAAGATGATACCAATTATAAGATGAATCCACCGCTTAGGAGAAAGGCAGATGTGGATGCACTCAAGCAGGGACTAAAGGATGACATCTTTGATGTGATAAGCACAGACCATGCGCCACATAGCCAGAGTGAAAAGAATCAGTCTATGATAAGAGCACCATTTGGAATCGTGGGACTTGAGACCAGTGTGGCATTGACTATCACAGAATTGGTTGATAAAGGCTGGATCACACCGATGCAAATGGCGGAAAAGATGAGCTATAATCCTGCGAAGATCATTCATTTGGAAGACAAGGGATCTTTGCGTCCTGGAAAAGCAGCAGATGTTGTGATCATTGATCCGGAGGAAGAATATACCATAGATGTAAGGGATTTTGTTTCGAAAGGAAAGAATACACCATTTAACGGAAAGAAAGTCAAGGGAAAAGTAAAAGTGACGATCTGTGGCGGATCCGTAGTTTATGAAGATAAAGGGGATAGATTATGATTAACAAATTAGTTGAAAAAATACAAAAAACACATGCTCCGATCGTGGTAGGACTGGATCCTATGCTTAATTATGTGCCGGAACATATTCAGGAAAAAGCATTTGCAGAGTATGGAGAAACACTGGAAGGTGCTGCGGAAGCTATCTGGCAGTTTAATAAAGGAATCGTAGATGCAACGTATGATCTGATCCCGGCAGTGAAACCACAGATCGCTATGTATGAACAGTTCGGTCTGGAAGGAATGAAAGCATTTAAAAAGACGGTTGACTATTGTCATGAAAAAGGTCTTGTTGTGATCGGTGATGTGAAAAGAGGAGATATCGGATCTACTTCAGAAGCATATGCTGTTGGACATCTGGGAAAAGTCCGTGTTGGATCCAAATGTTTTTATGGCTTTGACGAGGATTTTGCTACGGTCAATCCTTATCTTGGCTCCGATGGGATCAATCCGTTTATTAAAGTCTGCAAAGAAGAAAATAAAGGATTATTTATCCTTGTTAAAACATCGAATCCATCCAGTGGAGAATTCCAGGACAGGATCATCGATGACCGTCCGCTCTATGAGTGGGTTGGAGAGCAGGTGGCTGCATGGGGCAAGACACATATGGGAGATTCCTATAGCTATATAGGTGCCGTTGTTGGCGCTACTTATCCAGAACAGGGTAAGGTGCTCCGTAAAGTGATGCCAAAGACATTTATCCTGGTTCCGGGATATGGTGCTCAGGGTGGAAGGGGAAAGGATCTGGTCCATTTCTTTAATGATGACGGACTTGGTGCAATCATCAATTCATCCAGGGGTATCATAGCGGCTTACAAGCAGGAAGCATATTCCAAGTTTGGAGCAGCGAACTATGCAGATGCTTCCAGACAGGCTGTGGAAGATATGATCAAAGATATTGATGGAGCTTTACAGGCAGCAAAATAGAGACAGGAGAAACTGAAAAATGAAAACAAAAGAATGGTGTACTGTGGTTTCACAGGAAACAATTGCAGAAGATATTTTCAGTATGTGGATCCAGACAGATAAGATTGCCAAAGAAGCAAAACCAGGGCAGTTCATATCTGTGTATTCAAAGGATAAAAGCAAACTGCTCCCGCGTCCGATCAGCCTGTGTGAGATCGACGGCGATCAGGGCAGACTGCGCATCGTATATCGTGTAACTGGAGAACATACGGGAACAGAAGAATTTTCACGCCTGGGGGCGGGAGATAAGATAGAGATCCTGGGACCTTTGGGAAATGGATTTCCGCTGGATAAAGTGCAGGGCAAACGTGTATTTCTTATGGGCGGTGGTATAGGTGTTCCGCCTATGGTAGAGACGGCGAAACAGCTTGATGCCAAAACGACAGTGATCGCTGGATATAGGGACGAACTTTTCCTTACAGAAGAGTTCCGAAAAGCAGCATCCTTATATGTGGCAACGGAAAGCGGCAGCGCTGGAACAAAGGGAAATGTCATGGACGCGATAAAGGAAAATCAGCTGGAAGCAGATGTGATATTTGCCTGCGGACCTGCACCTATGTTAAGAGCAATCAAGGCATATGCACAGGAAAAAGGAATCGTCTGCTGGATTTCTATGGAAGAAAAGATGGCATGCGGAGTAGGTGCGTGTCTTGCCTGCGTGTGCCAGTCGAAAGAAGTGGATGATCATTCCCATGTACACAATAAGAGAATCTGTAAGGATGGTCCTGTATTTTTAGCATCGGAGGTGGAACTGTAATGAATACAAAGGTAAATCTTGCTGGCGTAGAACTGAAGAATCCAGTCATGACAGCCTCCGGAACTTTTGGAAGCGGGGCAGAATATAGTGAATTCGTTGATCTTAGTGAACTTGGTGCGGTAGTGACCAAAGGTGTGGCAAATGTGCCTTGGCCTGGCAATCCAACTCCGAGGATCGCAGAAACCTATGGTGGGATGATCAATGCCATTGGTCTTCAGAATCCTGGAATCGATGTGTTTTGCAAGCGTGATATTCCATTTTTGAAAAAGTATGATACAAAGATCATTGTAAATGTATGTGGAAAGTCAACACAGGACTACTGTGAGGTTGTGGAAAGACTGGCGGATGAGGATGTTGATCTTCTGGAAATCAATATTTCCTGCCCAAATGTAAAAGAGGGCGGAATCGCTTTCGGACAGGATGCAAAAGCGGTGGAAGCGATCACAAAAGAAGTGAAGAAAAGAGCAAAGCAGCCGATCATCATGAAACTCAGCCCGAATGTGACTGATATTACACAGATGGCTCGCGCAGCAGAAGCTGGCGGTGCAGATGTTCTTTCCCTGATCAATACTCTTACTGGAATGAAGATTGATATTAACAAAAGAACATTTGCAGTGGCAAATAAAACCGGAGGCATGTCCGGCCCGGCAGTGAAGCCGGTAGCCGTTCGCATGGTATATCAGGTGGCAAATGCAGTGAAGATTCCGATCATAGGAATGGGTGGGATCTCCAATGCCGAGGATGCCATAGAATTTATCCTGGCAGGAGCAACGGCAGTGTCGATCGGAACAGCAAACTTTTTCAATCCTTATGCGACAGCAGAAACAGTAAAAGGAATTGAAGCATATATGAGAAAATACCAGATCGAGGATATCAATACTTTGATCGGTGCGGTCAAATAATAGGAGGCATAAGATAAATGGAAAATTATAAACAGGAATTTATTGATTTCATGGTGGAAAGTCAGGTTTTGAAGTTTGGTGAATTTACTTTGAAAAGTGGAAGAAAATCTCCGTTTTTCATGAATGCGGGAGCGTATGTTACAGGAACACAGCTTCGCCGTCTGGGTGAATACTATGCAAAGGCGATCCATGATAATTATGGTCTTGATTTTGATGTGCTTTTTGGACCTGCATATAAAGGTATTCCGCTCAGCGTAGCAACTACGATGGCAATCAGTGAACTTTATGGAAAAGACATCAGATATTGTTCAAACAGAAAAGAAGTAAAAGATCACGGCGATACAGGAATCCTGCTGGGAAGTAAGCTGAAAGATGGAGATCGTGTGGTCATCATCGAAGATGTAACCACTTCCGGCAAATCAATTGAGGAGACATTCCCGATTTTGAAAGAGCAGGCAGATGTGGAGATCAAAGGACTGATGGTTTCCTTAAACCGTATGGAGAGAGGAAAAGGCGACAAGAGTGCTCTTGAGGAAATCCAGGAAAAATACGGTTTTCCTGCAAATGCGATTGTTACTATGGAAGAAGTCGTTGAAAAGTTGTATAATCAGGAATGTAATGGACAGATTGTGATAGATGATAAAATTAAAGCTGCTATAGATGCATACTATGAGCAGTATGGTGCAAAATAAGCACGCAAAGGAGTTGTTATTATGAATAACGAAAAAATTTATCGTACGATGTCTCGTGGAGGAGCCGGAAGTCTGGCTCTGGGTATCATTGTTTTAGTGACTGGCGTGGTTTCAGGAATCCTAATGATCATCAATGGTGCAAAATTATTAAGACAGAAGCGTCAGATTACATTTTAGCTGGAATTTTATGATTTTTGGTGTGATTGCTGAAAAGTCAGGCAAAAAGAAAGAATGGGAGGGAGTTGCAGCATAAGTCTTAGCGATGAGACTGTGTGGCAGCTCCCTGCATATATGAGGAACTGTTTTGAAGAATGAAACAAAAAAAAGAATCCGCTTTGTCAGCTGGATTCTATTTGCGTTATATATCCTGCTCCTGACTTATTTTTTGTTTTTGTCAGAGGGATATGGAAGAAAAAGTTTTGCAGCGAGAGAATACCAATATAATTTGATACCGTTTCAGGAGATAAGAAGATTTTGGATGTACAGAGAGCAAGTTGGATACTTTGCTTCGTTTTTGAATCTGGCTGGAAATGTGATTGGATTTTTACCATTTGGATTCTTTCTCCCGATCCTGGGATATCGTTTTAGGAATGGCGGGCTGATATGTCTTTTGGGACTGACTTTGAGCCTTGTGGTTGAGACGATACAGTTGGTTTTTAAAGTGGGATGTTTTGACGTGGATGATCTGATACTGAACACTTTAGGGGCGATCCTGGGGTATCTTTTATTTGTTATATGCAACGGTGTGAGGAGATTGATATATGAGAAAAAGGTTTAGATATTCATTTACAAAGAAGGAAGAGACAGAGGGCGGGTTTGCATCTGTTATATTTGCAGGGCTGGCACTCTTTGTATTTATAATTGCGGCGGTACTTTCCTTTGTCTGGGAAGGTAAGGCGGGCAGCTGGATCGGAAGCCTTGGGATCATGGCGATTTTGTTTTCGGTATGTGGTTTTTGTATCGGGATCAGAAGCTTTCAGGAGAGAGATAAAAATTATCGGTTCAGTGTTCTGGGAGCCATGGCAAATGGAGTGATCTTCGTGGGATGGCTGGCATTATTTTTGATCGGAGTATAAAGATGAATGAACGACTGAGAAAACAGAGAGATTTTATGCTTGAAGTGGATAAGATGAAGCAAATCTACCGCCAGACACATATACGCGGAGGAAGCCGTCAGGAAAATGATGCAGAACATTCGTGGCACCTGGCGCTTATGGCATTTCTTCTGACTGAACATGCGAATGAGGAAGTGGATGTGCTGCAGGTGATGAAGATGGTATTGATCCACGACCTTGTGGAGATAGATGCGGGAGATACGTATGCCTATGATGAGGCGGGAAATGCCACAAAACGGGAGCGGGAAGAGAAGGCGGCAGACAGGATCTTTGGTATCCTTCCAAAAGATCAGGAGGAAGAACTGAGAAATCTTTGGGAAGAGTTTGAAGCCTATGAGACCGCAGAATCCAAGTTTGCTCATATGCTGGATAATTTCCAGCCATTTTCTTTGAATAATGACAATGGCGGTGTTGACTGGAGGCGTCATCAGGTACATAAAAACCAGATACTTGGCAGGAATAAAAAAACCTGTGAGGGCAGTAAAGAAATCTGGGAATATATGGAAACTGTGATTGAAGACAATATTAAAAAAGGCAATATTATAGAAGATTGATGAGGATATTCTTGTGGAAGATATAATGAGAGAAAGATATGAACTGGCAGTAGATAGGATACGGGAAATCAGGCAGGAAAAGAATGCTCCGGCGAATTTTCAAGGGTATTTTTTTAGGATGGCAGAATTCTTAGAACAGATGATAGAACTGAAAGACGAGGTGGAACATGGGGTCGGGGAAGATGTTTCACTTGATGTTTTGCGTGCCAAGAATAAAGCTTTATATCAGGATATTCTTCCAGGCAATTATGAGATATCCTATGCAAACCCGGAATACGCATGCAAGATGCTGGGGAGAGGGTATGGACAGCTTCTAAGCTTTTTATACACAGAACTTCGTGGAATGATTATTTTTTCGTATGAAAAAAGGGAATGGGATTTTCTTGTATGTATGGAACTTTTTTTGCAGGTCTATAGTGAATTTGAAGATGGACAGGCGCCGGAGCCGGAGACCATACGTCAGGTGCTTTACTGGTATGTGAATGATTACTGCCAGGAGATGGTGGAATACCGGATCCAAAGCAGCGTAGATGATACACTGGACTTTGCAGCAAGAAGGATAATGGAAGCGGATCTCGATGATCTTCGTTATCTCTATCAGTTTGGCGAATACGTGACAGAGGCAGAAGAAAAAACAGCCCGGTTTCTTAACACCTTGCCCAAAGAGGAAGTTCGTGCTATGGCAAGGACTTATACGGAAGGGTATCGTATAGGGTTTATTAATACGGGCAAGGATATTACGAAAAAAAGAACGGTCAATATCCGCTATTGTCTGGGATTTGAGCGGATGATAAAGGAAGCAATCCTGCAGTTTAGAGAGATGAAACTCGAGCCGGTGATCTATCGTGCGGCGGTTCATACGGTAAATAAAAGGCAGCAGTTTAGGATCGGATATTATGGTGCGATCCCGAATCCTCAATATGATTATGATCATAGAAATGATGCAGCAATATATCTGGACGATGATTTTGTCGGCAGAAAATTGCGTGCGATGCAGCGTGGATATGAAAAATACAAAAAACAGGCGGGAGAGCATGGCGGACCTGCAGTAGTGGAAATCTTTGGGGAACTGCCATTTGTACCAAAATCCTCGGAGATGACATGTTCGCTCAACGAAAAGCAGCAAAAACTGCAGGTGAGCATGAACAATGAAGCGGGACAGATCACGAATCGGTATATAAAAGGCGAGGAGAGAAGTTTTACGATCATCGCCTATCCGGTGCCTTCGATCGGTGATCATTTCGAGGAGATCTTTAGAGAAACGGTGAAAATCAATACACTGGATTATAATCTTTATGCATCGATCCAGCAAAAGCTGATCGATGCACTGGATCAGGGTAAAAGTGTTCACATCATGGGACGAAATGGCAATAAAACAGACCTCCGAGTGATGCTCCATGACCTTAGGGATCGGGATAAAGAGACTAATTTTGAAAACTGCGTAGCTGATGTCAATATTCCGGTGGGAGAAGTATTTACCTCACCTGTCCTGCAGGGAACGAACGGGATCCTGCATGTGAAAAAGGTTTATCTGGAGGAACTGCAGTATCGGGAACTGGAGTTGGAGTTTGTGGATGGAAAAGTAGCTCGCTATGACTGCAGCAACTTTGATGATCCGAAAAAGAATGCAGAATATATAAGAGAAAATATCCTCCATAATCACAAAACCCTCCCGATGGGTGAGTTCGCTATAGGAACCAACACGACGGCATATCAGATGGCTGTTGATCATCAGATCCAGGATAAGCTGCCTATATTGATCGCAGAGAAAACAGGTCCTCATTTTGCAGTGGGTGATACCTGTTATAGCTGGGCGGAGGATACAAAAGTATATAATCCGGATGGCAAAGAAATCATCGCCAGAGACAATGAGATATCCATACGAAGAAAAGACGATCCGGGGGCTGCATACTTTGGGTGTCATACGGATATTACGATCCCTTATGATGAACTGGGAAGGATCGTGGTGGAATGTGAGGACGGCAGTGGGATCGAGCTGATCCGAGACGGAAGATTTGTGCTGGATGGGACATCAATCCTCAATGAAGCGTTAAAGTGAGATGCAAATCTTTAGATAAATAAATGAAAATAAAGGTTAGTTTATAAACAAAACGCCGATCGTCCGGCAAAAACAGAGAGATCCATCGATTCAGATGTTTTCCTGGTTTTGTCGGATGATCGGCATTTGCATTTGTCAGCATTGTGATCATAGTATATCTTTAATTTGAATATGCTTTGGTGTACTTACTGCAATCCATAGAGGCCTTGCCTTCTTTCAAGATAAAGCTTTATTTACATCTGTATATTTTACATCTTCAAAAGGAAGTACTACCCGTTCTCTTTTCAGGCTGGAAAGATAAATTCCCTTGATCATCTCCAGAGTTTTTCTTCCTTCGAGTCCATCTACAAGGATCGGAGAATCTGTCTTGATAGAATGATAGAAGTCACGAAGCTGGATATGATGACTGCTTCCCCAGTAGTCAGGACCGACATTCGTGGTTTCGTAAGTGTTTCGTATCTCGGCATAGGTTCCGTCCAGTTCGTAATATCCCATATCCTGGATCAAACCGCAGCGGCCTTTTTCGCCCATAAGCTCGATCGTGATCGGAGAGTCGGCACCATATATATTGCAGGCGTAGAGATTGTACAAACAACCATTTTTAAACATTATGGCGGCATTGGCACTGTCCTCTACCTTCACAAAGTTGTGAACGTAATTATGGACACTTCCGTCAATCCATTCTACATCACTGTCAAGCATATAACGGACGCGGTCGATACTGTGGATGGCCTGATCGATAAGGACTCCGCCGCCTTCTTTGTCCCAGGTGCCTTTCCAGTCGCTGCCGTCATAGTAGTTGAGGGGACGATTCCAGGTGAGATAGGAGCGGGCGGTGTGGATCTTGCCAAAGTCGCCTCGTGCGATCATTTCTTTTAACTTTTCAACACTCTTCGTATATCGTGTCTGGAAGATGACACCAAGTTTAACACCGGTTTCTTTCTGGACTTTGATCATCTCGTCAGCATCCTGCAGGGAGATGGCAATTGGCTTTTCGGTAAGAACATTGATACCTGCCTTCATAGCCTTGATGGCCATGACCGGATGAAGATAATGAGGAAGGCAAAGATGGACCACATCGATATCTTTGTCAAGAATCTCATCAAAATCAGCAGTGTAGGAGCATCCAAACTTCCCGGCAAATGCTTTTGCCTTCGTGATATCCTTGTCCACGGCATAAACCAGTTCTACATCATCGCTTAATCTGTTAAATGCATCTTCATAGCATACAGATATTCTTCCACAGCCGACAATGGCTGCTTTTAATCTACTCATAATTATCCTCCAGTCAGCAGGAAAATCACCCGATAAAAAATGAATGGGCAGGATCCTGCGTAAAATCATAATGAATGTCAAAGAAATATTTCATAGCACCTACAAAGTAGGCAGTTGAATCAAGAAAACTATATCGGATGCGCAGAGAATCCAGCATCCGGTGAAATCCTGTCTGTTTCAGATTATTTAATACATCGTCGAGAAAAATAGGACCGAGATCTTTTCCTTTTCCTCCGATGATGATCAGCTTCGGATGAACCAGGCAGACCAGATTACTCAGGGCATAAGAAAAATCTCTGGCGATATCACTAAGTACCTTCTGGGCAGAAGGATCTCCATAGAGAGCAGCGGTGCCTAAGTCAGCATAAGTAACCTTTTCATTTTGACAAAGTGCTGAACGGCATCCGGCTTCTATCAGGCGTTCTTTGATGGTATCTTCGCTGATCATGATCTCCAGACAGCCTTTGTTGCCGCAGGAACACTGTTTGCCATTTGGGTCAATAGAATAATGGCCAAACTGTGTGTAGGATGCGGTGGCTTTTCCGAGAAGCTGATCCCTGATAAAAAGTGCAGCACCAATACCATGCTGAAAATTGATGTAGGCAAAATCACGCTGGGGTATCCTGGTATATACTTTTTCAGCATAAGCCGCACAGGCTGTATCGTTGAAGATGGCCAGCGGAAAGTCATGAAAAGCGGACTGTAGCCGACTGAAAAAGTCATTTTCATCGCTGGAACCCAATTGCAGGGTCGTGGTAAATATTTCTTTTTTGTCCAGATCGATCATGGCAGGTACGACGATACAAACGCCAAGGATCTGTTCGGCATGAAGCTCCGAATCCAGGATCTTGTCAAAAAGAGTCCGGGATGAGGTGATGAAAGAATCACCTGCTGAAAAAGGAGCGCTTATTTCTTTGACGATAACGCCGCAGATGTCTACCAGTTTTGCTAAAATGACTTTCTTACTCCAACTGATGACGACAGCATAATATTGTCCATGAAAAAGCTGCAGGCCATTCGGTTTTCTTCCCACGGTAGCACAGTCATCCAAGATTCCTGTATCCTGGATAAAATTGCGTGCGATCAGTTCATCTACCAACGTTGAAACTGTTGTTTTGCTGAGTCCGGAGAGCTTCGCCAGCTGTGCACGGGAAACGCCCGGTTCATGTTGGATAAAGTGATAAAGAGTTTTTAAATTATTATTTTTGATAACTTGTTGATTTACCAATTTCATACGCTTGATTTCCATTTCTTAATAGGTATTTGACAGTCGTTTGTTATACATGGGACTATCTTTTTTATATCACTCCTTTCAAGATAACACAAAGAGAATGAAGAAGCAATCATGCTAACCGATAAAAAATGAAGAAGAATCTTCAGAGGTAAAGCAGTAGTGGATATCGAAAAAATACTTCATGGCTCCGTTGAGAAAAGAATCGCTTTGCAAAGTGGAGTAGCGGATAGTTACTGCATCTACCATTTTGCGAAAACCTACTTTCTTAAGGTCTTCGCGTACTTCCTCTAAAAAGATTTCTCCCAGAGCAGGTATCTTCCCGCCCAGTATGATAAGGGAAGGATTCACCACACAGATCAGATTTCCCAGTGCCTGTGCCAGTTCCCAGGCCATCTGCCGCATCATGGAAAGGGCAGTAGGATCTCGAAAAGTAGCTGCTTTGCAAAGGTCAGCAAAGGTGACGGTATCCTGATTGGAAAGGGATGGAATAGTGCCAAACTCGGGAATGCGGTTTTTGAGCCGTTTTTCTGCAATGAGGGTTTCCAGACAGCCATGGTTGCCGCAGACGCAGAGTGGTCCGTTAGAATCAACGGAATAATGTCCAAACTGAGTAAATGAACCGCTGGCCTTGCCAAGCATCTTTCCTTCTATAAATAGTGTTGCACCAATCCCGCGGCTGAAGTTCAGAAAAGCAAAGTTCTTTTCTGTAATCCCTGCATAAACCTTTTCCGCATAAGCATAGCAGGCCGTGTCCTCCAAAAAGGCGACAGGATATTCAGGAAAAGCATTCTGAAGTGCATCGATCAGATTTTCTTTTCCCATGGAGGGCAGACTTAGTGTTGTAGAATATACTTCGTTGTGGAGTGCGTCGATCATCGCAGAGACAACCACGCAGACGCCAAGGATCCTGTTTGAATTGCACTGCTTTAGGACAGAATCATACAGGCTGGATGCGGAACAGGATATATAAGTGTCGCCGGCCCCCAATTGACGTTCTTCTTCGTAGATAGAAGTACCTGCTATATCGATCAGATAAGTGTATACTGTATTTTCTACCCAGTTGAGCACTACAGTATAGTAACTGTTCATACGAACCTGAAGACAGTTGGGTTTGCGTCCGATGGAATCAGATTCGCCGGTACCACTGTCGAGAATAAATTCCCGCTCGATCAATTCGTCAACCAGAGTAGAAACGGTTGTCTTACTCAGGTGGGTCAGCTTTGCGAGATTTGTTCTGGAAATTCCGGGATTGGAATAGATGGAAGCGTATAGATGCTTCATATTAGTGTTTTTGATCAACTGCTGATTCACCAGCTTCAAGTTATCACCTTCATTCTCTTGGATTAGTAAAGCCACCTTATTAAAAACATCCTATCATAAAAGAAGGGATTAAGCAATAACAGGTTTCCAAAAGCAATAAAATAAGAAAAATAACGCAAATGCACAAAATTAACAGACAATTACACGGATAATGCGGAAAAATAAAACGACACCGGAAGAAGAAAGTTGGAAAATGTGACAAGATGAATAGTAAAACCGGCGGATTAACTAAAAAAGAATAAGAAATGCACAAAGAAATTTGTCTAAAAGAGAGAAAAGAAAGGAAAATGGGCGGTTGAAAGTGAAAATATATAAAATAATATTGACAGAATGGTGATGCAATGATATTGTATAGACATACTTAAAAGCTTCCAGGGGTAAGAAAAAGAGAAAAAACGGCTTAAGACGATACGAAAAATATTTTTTTTAGCATAATAGTAAAGCCACTGGACAAACAAAAAGGAAGAGGTGTGATTGATGAAAGTTGGTGTGATTGGATGTGGGGGAATGGGTACCACCCATTATCTTTCCTTGAAAGCCCTGTCATCACAGATGGATTTGGAAGTAGTAGCGTTGGCGGACTGCAGAGAAGAATTTTTGAATAAAGCAGCAGCTTACTTCCCGGGGGTCAGAACTTATACCTATGGTATGGATCTGATCGAGAATGAGGAACTGGATATTGTACATATTTGTCTTCCGAGTTATCTGCACGTAAGTCATGCGGTAGCAGCGATGGATAAGGGGATGAATGTATTTGTTGAAAAACCGGTTTGTCTGACGCGGGAAGATGCAGATAAGATTCTTGAAGCAGAGAAGCGCACAGGCGTAAAGGCAATGGTTGGACAGGTTGTTCGTTCTTTTGAAGAATACAAGTATCTTAAGAAAGTGTACGAAGAAGGAACATATGGAAAACTAAAATCCATCGTTATGCAGCGAATCAGCGGTGATGTGAAATGGGGATTCGAAGATTGGTTCCATGATGAAAGAAGAAGTGGTTCAGTAGTACTTGATCTGCATGTTCATGATCTTGATTTCCTTCGTTATATGTTGGGAGATCCGGATGATTTCGATGTGAAAGCAACAGCATTTGACAGCGGCATGATCAACCAGATTGTTACTACTTATGAATTTGGAAAAGTATTTGCAGTAACAGAAGGAATCTGGGATGTATCAAATGCACTTAAGTTTGAAGCAGGATTTCGTGCATGTTTTGATGAGGCAACTGTTGTATTCAGAGGAGCACAGACACCGACACTTAAGGTGTACAAGAAGGATGGAACCGTTGAAGTCCCTGAATTAAAGGCTGAATATGATGTGGAAAGTGATGTGGCAGGAATCAATATCTCGAATCTTGGACCATATTATACAGAAATAAAATATTTTGTAGAATGCGTAAGAGACGGAAAAGAAATAGAGATCGCACCGATTCGTGAAGGCGTAAAATCAGTAGAATATGCAATCAGAGAATGGGAAGCAGCAGAGGCTTATGTAGAAAAGCATAAGTAGAGAAAAAGCAATTTAAAATGTACTTTTCATTGCATAAGCGATGGGAAAATATAGCCAAAATAGGAGGAGACATTATGGCAAAGAAATCATTCGCAATCTTTTTAGCAACAGTTATGGCAGCATCTATGTTGACAGCTTGTGGTGGCAGCAGCGAAACATCTAAAGATGATGCGGCTAGCACCGAGGATACAAGTTCAGCAGAAGAGACAACAGAAGACACAGCAGATGACGCGGCAGCAGAAGAAACAGAAAGCACAGGATCAGGGGAAGAGGTTACTCTTCAGGTATTTGATGCTCATGCTTATGGACTTGATCAGTATGCGGAGATGGTAGAAGCATTTGAAAAAGATCATCCTGGTGTTACCGTTGAAGTACAGCATGCAGCTAATGACTCCAGCACACTGCTTCAGTCAAGAGTAAACTCCGGAGATATCCCGGATGTATTCGATGTAGAGTCTGGTACATCAGCAAAGATGTATTATGAATATGCATATGACTGGACAGAAGATACAGATGTAACAAGTCTCTTCAATGAAGATGCACTTGAGACAGGAAGAGATGATGATGGAAAGATCAAATCTCTGCCATGGACATATGAGAACATGGGTATCCTGTACAACAAAGACTGCTTTGAGAAAGCAGGAATCACAGAACTTCCTACTACTATCGATGAACTGGAAGAAGCTTGTAAGAAACTGGATGCAGCAGGAATCACTGCTTTTGCACTTCCGGCAAAAGAAACATGGGTACTTGGACAGCTGGCTACACACTTTATGATGGACAAATCTCTGGATGCAAACGGAACAGCAGAAGCAATCAAATCAGGAGAACTTACTTTTGAAGATATGCCAAACTGGAACAATCTGTTCAAATTCCTTGACCTGGCTATGGAATATGGCCCAGACAAACCACTGGAAATCGACTGGGAGACATCTGAAAACATGCTTGCAAATGGTGATGCAGCTATGATCCATATGGGAGACTGGTGTCAGTCAACTCTGGACTCCTTTAACCCAGATGCAAACCTTGCATTCCTTCCTACTCCAGTAGGTGACAGTGCAGATGATACTACACTTCTTTCCTCTTGTAACTGGACATATATTGTAAATAAAGATTCTGAGAATCTTGAACTTGCAAAAGAGTACTGCGAATATATTCTGACATCTGAGATGGGACAGTATTGGATGTGCGAAGGTGTAGGTGCCGTTCCTGGTGTTAAGACAGATAAAGAAGTAAAAGGAACACTTGCAAATGACGCTAAAACATATATCGCAGCAGGTGAGACCAATGGATGGATCCATACGATCGCTCCTACAAGCTACTCAGATGTATGTGGACCTTACATCCAGGCTTATATGACAGGTGATATGAGTGCTGAAGAAATCACTCAGTTGTTCCAGGAGTTCTGGACAGCAGGCTGATCGTAAGAGGCTGATCTATATAACTTAATTTAATAACAACGATAATGGAGGTTGCATGGACTGGTATGAAACGTCCTGCACCTCCATTATTACTTTAGAAAAAGAATGCTGGAGGGAATGTATTTTGAAAAAGAAAAAGCTAAACGAATTTCTCCTATTTGCACTGTTTGTATTTCCGGCAGTAGCTTTTGTACTTTTCGCTACAGATATACCGTTTGTGATGAACCTCTACTATTCTGTATTTGATTGGAATGGTGTGGGAAAATCCATGACCTTTGTTGGTCTGGACAACTATGTAAAAATATTTACACATGATACCCTTTTCTGGAAGGGTGTAACATTTACTTTGAAGTTTGCAGTATTTTATGTGATCATCGTTAATGCAATTTCACTTACTGTTGCAATTGTAATGTCGAAAGAAACGAAAACTTCCAGTGTGGGACGTGCGTTTTACTATGTTCCATATATCATCAGTTTGACTGCTATCAGTTTGATCTGGAAGTTTATCTTTGGGCCTGGATTTGAGGCTTTATATGAAGTTACTGGTTGGGAATTCTTTAACTGGAGCTGGGTGGGAACACCAAAACTGGCATTTTTCGTAGTTGTTATCATGGCTGTTTGGCAGAACGTCGGATTCTACATGGTAAACTACATTGCAGGAATTATCGCGGTTCCAAAAGAACTGATCGAGGCTGCCAAGATTGACGGCGCCAATTCTCTGCAGGTATTTAAAAAGATCACAATGCCGCTGATCATGCCGGCAGTATCGATCTGTATGCTGACATCATTGACATTTGCATTTAAATTGTTTGATATTATCATGGTATTTACAAAAGGTGGACCGGCAAACTCTACAGTTACGGTTGCCTACAACATATATAAGGAAGCATTTGTCAACAGCAAGTATGGACTGGCTACGGCAAAATCCCTTGTATTTGTAGTATTTGTTCTTATTGTTACGGTGATCCAGCTTAAAGTGACAAAGAGTAAGGAGGTTGAGGCATAATGAATAAGATCAAAAAAATAAAACCACTTACCGTTATCATCTTTCTTTGTTCTATTTTTTGGCTGATGCCGCTGCTTCTGATATTTATTAACTCATTTAAACCGTATAATGACATGATACAGAATTTCCTGGCACTTCCAAAGTCATGGAGTCTGAACATGTATGTGGAAACATGGACAAAGTTCAACTTCCCTATGCTGATCGGGAATACCTTGCTGTATACTATATCTACGGTTATCATGATCGTGCTTCTGGCACCTATGGCTGCCTATAAGCTGGCAAGAACGAAACATAAACTCAGCGGAGCATGTTTTATCCTGATCATCCTTCCGATGATGGTACCGTTTCAGTCTTATATGATCACATTGACCCGTTTGGTTGCTAATGTGAACATGACAGGAACAAGAATGGGACAGATACTGGTAAGTATCGGACTTTGTATGCCGTTGGCAGTTTACATGATTCATGGATTTGTAAAAAATGTACCTATCGAGCTGGAAGAATGTGCCTGTATCGATGGCGCTTCCAAGGTGCGTACATATTTTAGTATTGTACTTCCTTTGCTGAAACCGATTTTGACAACAGTTGTCGTACTTGATACACTGGCTACATGGAATGATATCATTACCAACCAGTTGATCGTTGGTGGAAATCAGAAAGCAATGAATATCCAAAATGCATTGTATATGCAGTTTTCCGCACAGACAGCCGACTGGGAGCAT
The DNA here is from genome assembly GCA_009929525.1 of Clostridia bacterium. GTDB lineage: Bacteria > Bacillota > Clostridia > Lachnospirales > Lachnospiraceae > Oliverpabstia. Next base: position 60,563 of record SAAH01000006.1, read on the forward strand.
GCACTTCCTGGTATCGTTATGTCCATGATCCCAAGTTTGATCTTCTTTGTACTCATGCAGAAGCATATTGTGGGTGGTGTGACTGCTGGTGCAGTGAAAGGTTAATGCAGCTTAATAAAAATATGCAGATTTAGAAATGGAGAAGAGTAGACTATGAAAGTTGGAGTATTGATCGCATTATATCCGGGTGTTGATATTGATGAGAAATTTGCAGAACTTCGTTCTATGGGAATGGAGAGCTGTCAGCTTACCTGCTGGGATCGCGAGATCCTTCATGACGATGAGATGGCAGAAAAAATAAATGCAGCAATTGAAAAACATGGAGTTACCATATCTGCATTCTGGTGTGGATGGGAAGGCAGAAAAGTGTGGGACTTCTATGAAGGACAGCTGACACTGGGTCTTGTACCGGCAGCTTACCGTGTAGAGAGACTGAATATGCTGGTGGAAGGATCTGATTTTGCGAAGAAGATCCATGCAGTTGATTTTGCAACACATGTAGGTTATATGCCGGAAAATCCATATGATCCTAATTATCAGGAGGTGTTGGTTGCCTGCAAGACGATTGTAGAAAAATGCCGTGAGAATGGACAGAACTTCCTGTTTGAGACAGGTCAGGAGACTCCGGTAACACTAAAACGTGCGATCCAGGATATCGAAAAAGATCTGGGAAAAGGAAATGTGGGAATCAATCTGGATCCGGCGAATCTGATTATGTATGGAAAAGCAAATCCGGTGGATGCACTGGAAGTGTTTGGAGAATATGTACGTGGTATCCATGGAAAAGATGGTCTGTATCCGACGGATGGACATTGTCTGGGAGCAGAAGTTCCGCTTGGTGAAGGTAAGGTGAATTATCCGGCATTTATCCAGAAATTAAAAGAGGTTGGGTATACTGGTGATATTACGATCGAGAGAGAAATCACTGGGGAAGAGCAGAAGAAAGATATTGTTATGGCAAAAGAGATATTGGATAAACTTATTTGAGATTGAGTGGGGGGACGCCATCCATCACCGGCATCCTGGTCTGTCAGGGTATGGGGCTGGGTGGGTCTCTCGTTGGTAAAATCTAAGTGCAGAAGGGGCATCTTCTGTAGGGATCGGACACATTCGGTCAGTATGCTTGATGCATACTGGCCTCAGGTGTCCTTGAAGTGTGCTTTGGTAAGCACACTTTACCCTGCAGAAGTTGCCCCTTCTGCACTAAGATTTTGCGCAACTTGAGCCCGACACCCCAGTCCCCATACCCTGACAGACCAGGATGCCGGTGATGGATGGCTGGTGGTTGGCTGGGGAGAGGTGAGGAAGTAAAGAGTGATGTATCCGCCGACTGGTTACCCACAAGGTCATTAACTTATTTCTTCTTTAAATTAGTGACATTGGTCGAGTGAACAGCAGCGTGGCGGAGAAAAAAGATGGAAATGTAATAGAAGGTACATTGTAGAAATGCAAGGAAAGAGCTATAATGAGCGTAAGAGAGCCAACCTGCCTGCAGGAGGATTGGTGAGAGGTAAGATGGGTCGAAAGAGAGGATGAAAGTGTTATGACAGAGAAAGTTTTGTATGAAGAGTTGTGTCCGGCGGAGTTTAAGGAGAGGGTGGAGGTTTGCCCGGTTGCTTATCTGCCGCTTGGGACTTTGGAGTGGCATGGACCTCATATGCCTTTGGGGGCGGATGGGATACAGGCTCAGGAGTTGTTTAAGAGAGTGGCCAGGAATGTGGGGGGAGTTGTGCTTCCCAGTTTGTTTTTAGGGCCTGATAGGATTTATCATGATCCTAATAGAGAGTTTTATGGTATGGATATTTGTACAGGTGGTACGGTGGTTCCTTATGAGATGCATCAGCTTCCTGGAAGTGCTTATTGGCTTCCGGATGAGTTGTATCAGAACATGATCCGTCAGATCGCGGCGAATCTGGCAAGGGCTGGGTTTAAAGTGTTGGTGGCTCATGGTCATGGCCCTTCTACCTGGCAGTTTTGTGATCTGAAGGCAGAGTTGAAGGAAAAATATGGACTGGATTGTTACTGTGCATTTGATTTTTATAAAGATGAAGTGATGGGATATCAGTGTGATCATGCAGCAGCGAATGAGACATCGATCACGATGGCTGTCCGTCCGGAACTGGTTCAGCTGGAAAGAATTGCTGAGGGGAAAGAAGAACCGATCGCTATCGCAGGCCGTGATCCTAGGATACATGCGAGTGAGGAATATGGAAAAGAAGTCCTGGAGATCAATGTAAAGGCGATGAGTGAAGGGATTCGGGCAATGTTCTCGTGATGATAGAGGATTTCCTTTCAATTTACTTCTATTTAGATATTGACAAGAGAAGAGAGTATTAGTATTATTACTAATAAGTAGGGATAAATTAATTAATGCTACTTATAAGTACAACTAATGAATATTTATGAGCAAAGGAGACAAGCAATGGCAAAAGTAGGAATTGTTATGGGAAGTGACTCTGATATGCCTGTTATGAGTAAGGCAGCAAGTATGTTGGAGAAATTTGGTATAGACTATGAGATGACCATTATTTCTGCACACAGAGAACCGGATATCTTTTTTGAGTATGCAAAGTCAGCGGAGGAGAAAGGTTTTAAGGTTATCATAGCAGGAGCTGGTATGGCTGCTCATCTGCCAGGTATGTGTGCTGCGATTTTCCCTATGCCGGTCATCGGTATCCCGATGCATACAACTTCTCTTGGTGGAAGAGATTCTCTCTATTCCATCGTACAGATGCCGACAGGTATCCCGGTTGCGACAGTTGCGATCAATGGAGGAGCAAACGCTGCCATTTTGGCTGCTAAGATTCTGGCTACTTCAGATGCAGATCTTCTTGCCCGTTTGAAAGCTTATTCTGAGGAAATGAAAGAAGAAGTAGTAGCGAAGGATGAAAAACTTCAGAAGGTTGGCCATAAAAATTATACAAAATAGGAAGCAGGAGAGTAATTGCACATTATATATAGAAGCAATTACATAGGACGAAGGAGGAAAAACATGGATTACAAGAAAGCAGGAGTAGATATCGAGGCTGGTTACAAATCAGTAGAACTTATGAAAGAGCACGTAAAGAAAACCATGCGTGAAGAAGTACTGGGAGGTCTGGGAGGATTTTCAGGTGCATTTTCCATGGACAAATTCAAAGATATGGAACATCCTACACTGGTATCCGGTACTGATGGTGTTGGAACAAAGCTGAAATTGGCATTTATCATGGACAAACATGACACAGTAGGTATCGATTGTGTAGCTATGTGTGTAAATGACATCGCATGTGCAGGTGGAGAACCATTATTCTTCCTGGACTATATTGCATGTGGAAAAAATGTTCCTGAGAAGATCGCTGATATCGTAAAAGGTGTATCTGAAGGATGTATTCAGTCCTCCGCAGCTTTAATTGGTGGTGAGACAGCAGAGATGCCTGGTTTCTATCCGGTGGACGAGTACGATCTGGCTGGATTTGCAGTTGGTGTAGTGGATCAGAAAGATCTTATCACAGGCGCTGACCTTGCAGCTGGTGATGTTCTGGTCGGTATGGCTTCTTCAGGTGTACACAGCAACGGTTTCTCATTGGTCCGTAAAGTGTTTGACATGACAAAAGAGTCTATGGATACTTATTATGATGAACTTGGAAAAACTCTTGGCGAAGCACTGATCGCTCCGACTAAGATTTATGTAAAAGCTTTGAGAAGTGTAAAAGAAGCTGGTGTTAAGATCAAAGCCTGCAGCCATATCACAGGTGGCGGATTCTATGAAAATGTACCTCGTATGTTAAAAGACGGTGTACATGCAGTGATCGAAAAAGACAGCTATCCGATCCCTCCAATCTTTACACTGATGGCAAAGACAGGAAATATCGAAGAGAAAATGATGTACAATACTTACAACATGGGTATTGGTATGATGGTTGCAGTTAATCCTGCAGATGTTGAAAAGACAATGGAAGCTATGAAGGCTGCTGGTGAGACTCCATATGTAGTTGGAAGAATCGAAGCAGGAGAAAAGGGAGTGACTTTATGCTAAAAATGGCGGTTTTGGTCTCCGGCGGCGGAACCAACCTTCAGGCCATCATGGATAAGATAGATGATAAAAGCATCACAAATGCTGAGATATCTGTCGTGATCAGTAATAATCCCAATGCTTATGCACTTACCCGTGCGAAAGAACATGGAATCGATGCGATGAGTATCTCACCGAAGCAGTATGATACCCGTGCACAGTTTAATGAGGCACTTCTTGCAGCTATTCAGTCTTATAATGTGGATCTGGTAGTATTGGCAGGCTGTCTCGTTGTGATCCCGGAGATCATGGTAAAGGCTTATCCAAATAAAATCATCAATATTCACCCGGCACTGATTCCGGCATTTTGCGGAACCGGATATTACGGGCTGAAAGTTCATGAAGCTGTACTTGAGCGAGGCGCAAAAGTGACAGGAGCTACCGTGCATTTTGTGGATGAGGGAACAGATACTGGTCCGATCATCCTGCAAAAGGCAGTGGGAGTTCAGGATGATGATACGCCAGAGATACTGCAGCGTCGTGTGATGGAAGAAGCGGAGTGGATCATCATGCCGCAGGCCATCGATATGATTGCAAATGACAGGATTCAGATTGTTGACGGAGTAGTGAAAGCAAAGTAGAGAGGTTGATAACAGATGAAAATTTTGATAGTAGGCGGCGGCGGAAGAGAGCACGCAATCGCATGGAAAGTAGCGCAGAGTGAGAAAGCAGATAAGATCTACTGTGCACCGGGAAATGCGGGAATCGAAGAGTATGCAGAATGTGTACCGATCGGAGCTATGGAATTTGATAAACTGGTTGCATTTGCCAAAGAAAAAGAGATCGATCTGACGATCATCGGTATGGACGATCCTCTGGTTGGCGGTGTGGTTGATAAGTTTGAAGAAGCTGGTCTTAGAGTATTTGGACCTAGAAAAAATGCAGCGATACTGGAAGGTTCCAAAGCATTTTCTAAAGATCTGATGAAAAAATACAATATTCCGACAGCAGCTTATGAAAACTTCACAGATGCAGAGGAAGCCCTGAAATACCTTGAGACTTCCAAGTTCCCTATTGTTTTGAAAGCAGATGGACTGGCTCTTGGAAAAGGTGTTTTGATCTGTAATACTCTGGAAGAAGCGCAGGCTGGTGTAAAAGAGATCATGGAAGATAAGAAGTTTGGAAATGCCGGCAATACGATGGTCATCGAAGAGTTCATGACTGGTCGTGAGGTTTCTGTACTTACTTATGTAGATGGAAAGACGATCAAACCGATGACTTCTGCACAGGATCACAAACGTGCGAAGGACGGAGATCAGGGACTGAATACCGGCGGAATGGGAACATTTTCTCCAAGTCCGTTTTATACAGCCGAAGTGGATGCATTCTGTGAAAAATATGTATATCAGGCAACTGTAGACGCTATGGCGGCTGAGGGCAGAGAGTTTAAGGGAATCATTTTCTTTGGACTTATGCTTACTGAGGATGGCCCAAAGGTTCTTGAATATAATGCCCGTTTTGGAGATCCGGAAGCACAGGTAGTTCTTCCAAGAATGAAAACAGATATCATTGATGTCTTTGAAGCTTGTATCGATGGTACTTTGGATCAAATCGATCTTCAGTTTGAGGATAATGCTGCAGTATGTGTAGTACTTGCTTCTGATGGATACCCTGTTTCCTATGAGAAAGGATTTCCGATCAAAGGACTGGAGCAGTTCAAAGAGAAAGAAGGCTATTATGTGTTCCATGCTGGTACTGCTAAGAAGGATGGCGAGATCGTGACAAACGGTGGCCGTGTTCTTGGAGTGGTAGCTAAGGGAGATGACTTAAAAGCAGCCAGGGCAAATGCATATGAGGCTATAGATCTGGTAGAATTTGATAACAAATATTATCGTCATGATATTGGAAAAGCTATTGATGAAGCTTAATCTGCAGCAGTGACGATTGCCGCGCCAATCGGTTCTTCTAGACATGGATGTGTCTGGAGATCGGTTGGCGTTTTTTTTATCATAGAAAATTACATTCTATGATAGAAAACGATCCGTGAGGATCACACTGCGGCGGAGGTGAAATATGTCGATAAATCAACCCGCCGCAGACGGAAAGATTGCGGGCAGAAGTGGAGGAGAATATGGAGTATACAGTACCTACGTTATCGATTGTATTTATTATCATTGACATGGTCATGGGAATAGCAATCCCTGTGGCATTATTTGTTTTTTTGAAGAAACGTTATCAGTGCAGTATGGTGGCTTTTGGGATCGGCTGTGCGGTGATGTTTGGATTTGCCCTTGTACTGGAGCAAATCGTGCATTTTCTGGTCCTAAGATCTCCGGCAGGAAGTATGATCCAGGGGAATATATGGTTTTATGGTCTTTATGGAGGGCTGATGGCAGGACTTTTTGAAGAGACTGGAAGATTGGTGGCTTTTAAGACGGTACTCAGGAAGAAGCAGTATAATGACAATAATGCCTTGATGTATGGTGCGGGCCATGGCGGGTTTGAATTGTTTTACATTCTCGTATTTGGAATGATAAATAATCTTATTATTTCTCTTCTTATGAACTCAGGAAATACAGAGATTCTTACTGCTGCTTTATCAGGAGATGCACTGACGGAAGTAGAAAATGCATTTGCATTGCTTTCAGGGACTTCTTCCAGCATGTTTTTGGTAAGTCTGATCGAGAGAGGTGCAGCACTGATCGCCCAGCTTTCATTATCTGTGTTGGTTTGGTTTGCTGTGAAAAGGGGCGGAAAGTATATGATGCTTTATCCACTGGCTATAGTGGCACATTTGCTTCTTGATGCAGTGGCCGTGATCTTGAACAATTTTACAGGCAGTATTGTCCTGGTTGAGTGCGTTGTGTGGGTGTTGGCTTTGATTTATGCGGCACTGGCATATGGTGTATGGAAAAAGCAAAAGAGTGGATATAGGGAAAATAGCTTGTAAATAATAAAATAACATGCTATAATCTGCCTGTAAATGAGAGATTGAAGAGAGCGCAGAGATGTAAATTGAGTTGTTATAAAGAAGGGCATAACTGCAGAACTGCTGAAAAAACATAGGAGATTGTAATCATGATAGAAAGAACCAATCGTGCTTTTATAGAAATGTTAAAACCGGCTATAGAAAGACTTGAGAAACATAAACCGGAGGATATCGCTTGGAAGGCAAATGTAAAATATGACCAGGAACATGCGGAATTATTGACAAAGAGTCTGGGTCAGGAACTTCATATCAGCTGCACCACATGGCAGATATCACCGCAAGTTGATGAGTGGCAGCATCTGAGTATCCTGCATTATCTTGATCTGGCGGACAACACACCTGTTACCGGTGAGATTTGTACGATGGGAGAAACGAAGGATGGCCTGGTAAGAGGCGGCGGGTTCGACAGAACATGCGAGTTTAAGATCCAGCAAGAGATAGGGAATTATGATCCAGCGAAGCTTCAAAAGGTATGTGAGGATATGGGAGCAGATATCGTGCAGTCTAATGCGGATCTTTGTGCAGTATTTTATTTTATGCCAAACTATCCGGTCACATTGAAGATATGGTTTGCAGATGATGAACTGCCGGGATCTGGAAGAATGTTTCTGGACAGGAGTGCGGATCATTATCTGACGATCGAGGATGCGGTCACAGTGGGGGATTTTATTCTCAGAGGGATTATTCAAAAGTATAAAAATGCAAGTTGATAAGTTGAATTTGTTTTATGGAGGAGGAACTATATAATGGAAAATCGAATTTCAGAGATGGGGACAGTTTCGATCAAACAAATAAACGACCATACATATCTGTTGCGGGATAATATGGATGCTACGTCATATCTTATACTTGGCAGCGAGAAAGCATTGCTCATAGATACGATGAATGGAACTGAAAATATCAAAAATATTGCATGCACTCTTACATCACTCCCGGTGATACTGCTCAATACGCATGGCCATCCAGACCACATAGGCGGGAATCTGTCATTTGGAGAGGCACTGATCCATCCGGATGACATCAGTCTGGCAAATGCGTATCTGGAAGAATTGAATCCATCAGAACCGGGAATCGCAGAAACTATGACATGGAAACCGATTCTCCCCGGAGAAAAAGTTGAGCTTGGTGAGCTGACACTGGATATCATATCCCTGGCTGGACATACACCTGGAAGTATTGGGATATTGGATAAAAAAAGCCGTATTCTTTTTTCAGGAGATGCGTTAAATGAAGGACTCTGGATGCAGCTCGATCATTGTCTGCCTCTGAGCAGTTATTTGCAGACTTTATATGCCTTAAAGGATTATAGAAATCAATTTGACTATCTATTGACCGGACATTGTACTGATCGGATAGAAGCTTCTCAGTGTGAGGAATTGACTGGTGCAGTTGAAGAAATGTTAGAAGGTAAAAATGAAAACGATTATGATACCGAATATTTTGGCGGCAAGGTGAAGGCACATCCCTTTGGGAATGGGAAGGCAGTCATCTATGATCCGAAGAGGGATTATCGATAATTGTTGATAAAAATGACCGCTCACTGGGGCGGTTATTTTTGTGCCTTGGAATTATGCTTACCATGCGATTAACCTTAATCAGGTTTATAAAAAGTGTTACGGGGCAAAGACAAGCAAGATTCGCCTTCTGCCCTGTATGGACGAATAACGCGGCAATAGTATAAATGTGTTGCAGATGCCCCAATTCACTAGGAATCATCGTGCCCAGCTGGGTAAAACGGAATATATTTTTTCATTTTTGTGTATATGCCCCGCCAGATCAGCATTAGTGGTGGAGATATCACCATTTTGTTCTTTCATTGACATCAATTCTCTTTCTACCATGTGTCACGCATAGGTATAGAATGCCAAATTATCCCCTAGAGAAATCCTAAACGATATGGTATAATAGAAAAAACGAACGCATGTACGAAAATAAAAGAAAGGAGACATCCCCCATGCCGCAAAACGATCACATCTATATAGCCATTGACCTGAAGTCCTTTTATGCATCAGTAGAATGCAGGGAAAGAAATCTGGACCCTATGACGACGAATCTGGTAGTTGCAGATGCCAGCCGTACGGAAAAGACGATTTGTCTTGCGGTGTCTCCTTCCCTGAAAGCATATGGTATCCCTGGACGTGCCAGATTATTTGAAGTGGTGCAGAGAGTAAAAGAAGTCAATATGGAGAGAAAATGCAGGGCACCCGGGCGCAGGCTGACAGGTGCTTCCTGTGATGCGATGGAATTGGCGAAGGATGGGGAGCTGGCTCTTGATTATATAGCGGCACCTCCCCGGATGGCCCTTTACATGGAATACAGCACAAGGATATATAATGTATATTTACAGTATGTTGCACCAGAAGACACTCATGTATATTCCATTGATGAAATATTTATGGATGTGACACATTATTTAAAAACTTACCAGTTATCACCCCGCGAGCTGGCATTGAAGATCATAAAGGATGTGTATGAAACGACAGGCATTACGGCGACAGCAGGTATAGGGACGAATCTATATCTTTGTAAGGTCGCCATGGACATTGTGGCAAAGCATATACCTGCAGACGAAAATGGTGTAAGAATAGCAGAACTTGATGAGATAAAGTACCGTCAGCTGTTGTGGGATCACAGGCCGATCACGGACTTTTGGCGTGTGGGAAGAGGGTATGCCAAAAAACTGGAAGAAAACGGTATCTTTACCATGGGAGACGTGGCGAGGTGTTCCATAGGGAAGGATAACGAATATCATAAGGAAGATCTTTTATACAAGCTATTTGGTATCAATGCAGAGCTGCTGATCGACCATGCATGGGGATGGGAACCTTGTACGATGGCAGACATCAAAGCATATAGACCAAGTACAAACAGTATAGGTTCCGGGCAGGTACTTCATTGTCCTTATGATTATGAGAAAACAAAACTGATCGTAAGAGAGATGACTGAACTCCTGGTACTTGATCTGGTGGATAAAAAACTGGTTACCGATCAAATGGTCCTGACCGTAGGTTATGATATAGAGAATCTCAAAGACTCAAAAAAGAAAAATACCTATAAAGGCGAGATAAAGACAGATCGATACGGAAGAAAGATACCAAAGCATGCCCATGGTACAGCCAATCTGGAAAAGCAGACTTCATCGACAAGACTTATCATGGATGCTGTTATGAAGTTGTATGAACGGATCGTGGATCCCAATCTTCTTGTCAGGAGGGTTACGCTGAATGCGAACCATGTCGTGGACGAAAGTTCTGTGAAGTCGGAGGCATCCTTTGAGCAGCTGGATCTGTTTACCGATTATGAGGCTCTGAAAAAGGAGCAGGAGGAAGAAGAGGAGAAACGGCAGCGAGAAAGAAAAATGCAGGAAGCAATGTTGGATATCAAGAAAAAATTTGGCAAAAATGCAATCCTAAAGGGGATGAATCTTGAAGAAGGTGCAACGACGATCGACAGAAACCGTCAGATTGGCGGGCATAAAGCATGATAGAACTATGCAGAAGGGTGAAGCAAGAGGCAAAGTTTGGGAATGTCCAACAGGAAAAAAGAAGGAAGGGGTGAGCTGAACTTGAAGTGTAATAACAAATACAGTGATATGTTATACCTGCCGCATCATGTATCTTCGCATCATCCGCAGATGCCTATACAGGACAGAGCGGCACAGTTTGCTCCATTTGCTGCGTTAACAGGGCATAAGGATGCGATAAGTGAGACTGCCAGGGTGACAGATGCAAAGGCGGAACTCGATGAGAACCGGAAGGCTATCCTGGACGGGAAACTCCAGATCCTGCAGGAACAGATGGACAGACACCCGGTAGTGACGATCACCTATTTCGAACAGGATCGCCAAAAAGCAGGCGGTGTATACCGGGATGTGACAGATAGTGTAAAAAAGATTGATGAGTATCAGCATAAGGTGGTACTGCTGGGCGGTGAAAGCATATCGATTGAAAATATAGCAGAGATTGATGGGGAGTTGTTTTATTCATCCATGGATCATTATATATAGCCATCAGATATGAGGAATCTCAGAAAATATCGTGGTGATTTGTGTGATGGAAAAGCGGAATGAAAGAAAAATGTAAGGAAAATTTGCCATAGTCATAACTTGTAATATGGCCTACCTGGTAGTATATTATTAATAACTATATCTCAATTGCAAACAAGAAAGGGAGAGGAAGAGGAAAATGTTTGATGGCATCATTAAGTTCATACCGCTTATCATTTTAGCAGTACTTCTGTTAGTTCTGCTGTTGATGGGGTATGTAAAGGCACCACCGGATACTGCATATATCATTTCTGGTATCAAAAAGCAATCAAAGATCATCATAGGAAAAGCGAGTATCAGGATTCCGTTTTTGGAGAGACTGGATAAACTGAATCTTCGGTTGATCCCCATAGATGTAAAGACCAGTTCAGCAGTTCCGACTGCGGATTATATCAACATCAGCGTGGATGCTACCGTCAATGTCAAAATCAGTCTTGAGTTTCCGCAGTTTTATCCACATAGACCTGAATTAAACCATGTCTTTATAAACAACTTTCAAAAAATGCCCCAAATATAAGGAATCTGATTCC
>SAAH01000079.1 GCA_009929525.1 Clostridia bacterium
CACAATACTGTCTTTTCATTTTTTTCAAAAATAGGACAGATTGGTACTTTAGAAGAAGTTATCTCTTTTGAAATTACATTTTGCGGAAACTCAAGTTTTTGTTGATTTATACCAAAAATATATGTTCTTTTACTGTTTCTTCCAGTTCATACAGAAACTTCTAGCTTATATTTTTATTTATTACACATACTAGCATCGTAACCATAAGTTACAAAATCCAATTGTAAAAGGAGGAAATCAATTATGTCTAAAAGTTCAACAAACACTGCAGCAGTACCTGAAGCCAAGAGTGCTTTGGATCGTTTTAAGTTTGAGGTAGCAAATGAACTGGGTGTGCCTTTAACAGATGGTTATAACGGAAACCTGACATCTAAACAGAACGGTTCTGTCGGCGGATATATGGTTCGTAAAATGATCGAAGCACAGGAAAAACAGATGTCTCAGGGATCTCAGATATCTCAAGGTACACAGATGTCCCAGGGTACAGGTTCCAATATGCAGTAAATTGTCACAGGAACAATTCAGAGTTTTGCGTGTAATGTGAATCAATTAGCTTCGCAACTCAAAACAGGTGTTGGAATCCCAATGATTCCAACACCTGTTCTTCTCTAGTAAGATTTATAAGTCAAAACTTCCGGTTACATCACCGTTAAACACATAATATGCAGCTGATTCTTCAGGCTTAACATAAATCTTCAGATCGTTCAGATCTTTGATCTTGTTACCCAGATCTTTTGTCCAGACAGCTTTTGCTTTCTCAACTAAGTCCTTGTCAAGAATCTCTTTTCCTGCATACTGCAGATAGATTTCCTGGGTCTTTGCTGGTGCTTTTTTAGCAGCAGTTTTAGCAGGTGCTTTTGCAGCAGTCTTAGCTGGTGCTTTAGCAGCTGGAGCTTTAGGAGCTTCTACCTTTTTAGCGGCTGGAGCCTTAGGAGCTTCTGCTTTTGCAGTTGGAGCTTTAGGAGCTTCAGTTTTTACTGTCGTTGCTTTTGCTGCTGCTGGTTTTGCTGCAACTGGTTTTTCAACAACCGGTTTTACTTCTGCTTCTTTTACAGTTTCAGGTTTCGATATTGTTTTTGTAACTACCTTTTTGGCTGCCATACTCATAATTCCTCCTCAATCGCACAGTCCATTTCTATTACGCCTTGTAGTTTACTCCATTTTCAGAAAATTTGCAAGTTATTCCACGCTTTTCATGGATTCTACCATATCCAGCTTCTTAAGTTTAAAATGCATAAACATATTTACTATAAAAGAAAACAGGCATGTAAGGCAAATACTGTACAAATAGCTAATAGGTTTTATTGATCTTCCGAACATCATAAGGTCAATCTCAGCAGTCAGAATAACAAATCTATGTAAGATCAAACCAAAGATAACTCCAAATCCGGCACCGATCAATGTCAAAAATATGTTTTCTTTGAATACATATTCTGACACTTCAAGGTCGTAAAAACCTAAAACCTTGAGTGTTGCAAGTTCTCTTCGCCGTTCACTTATGTTGATGTTATTCAGATTATAGAGGACTACAAAAGCCAGTAAACCTGCTGCGATCACGATCACATAAATGATTGCGTCCATGCTTCTGAGCATATCCGCGATCCTTTCCTCCATGGAACTCAAGAAAGTGACATTAAGTACACCATTAACATCCATATAACGGCTTTGGAAGGAATCTTCGAAAGCTGAATCATTTTGTTTGTTTACAGTAAATATTTCTGTATACTCGGGCTCTTTTTCATATAATTCTCTGTAAACCGTCGGTGTCATATATACATAGTGGAAGAAATAATTTTCAACAATATGGCTCACCTTAACTTCAAGACGCCGGGTATCTCCATCTTTAAGATAAATGGTATCCCCTTCTTTGACATCCAGGAGTTTTGAGAGTTTTTCGGTTATGACTACACCACTGTCATCCAGTTCATACATTTTCTGTGAATTTCTATCTTTGAGATTCACAAATTTTTTGAAAAGTTCAGGATCTGAAGCAACCACAAGATAGGAACTTCTTTCTGACTTCTTATATCCCACATCTACAGAGGTTTCAAGTGCCTTCATAGATGTTATGACATCCTTGTCCGTTTGAACAAGTTCAAATACATCATTTTGTACTTCGGCACTTTTATCTTCATCGAGACTTAGCATAGAAGAATAGATGCGGATCTCACCGAATTGTTTTTCCCCGATAGCCATAATAGAATCTTTCAGTCCAAATCCCACAAGTAAAAGTCCCATACATCCGCCAATACCCAAAACAGTCATAAAAAATCTTTTTTTATAGCGGAACAGATTACGAGCGGTTGCTTTCTGGGTAAATGTCATGTGTTTCCAAACAATCGTAAAACGTTCCATAAGAATTCGTTTTCCATTTTTGGGTGCTTCCGGACGCATAAGATTTGCTGGAACCTCGGCCAGTTCGTGATAACAGGAGATTCCAGCCGCCAAAGTAGTCACTGCCACAGCCAAAAGTGTTGATGAAATCGAATAACTGGCATAAATTGGTGACTGGATCACTGGCAGATTGTTGTACAATATCCCATATGCGTTGATGATCACCACAGGAAGGACTTTCTGTCCGCCGATAAATCCTATCACACTTCCTGCAATACTTGCCAGAAAGGCATAGCTTAGATATTTTAATGCGATGGCTTCTTTGCTGTAGCCAAGGGCTTTGAGGGTTCCTATCTGTGTTCTGTTTTCTTCTACCATACGTGTCATAGTCGTAAGACAGATAAGTGCAGCGACAAGGAAAAATATCACCGGAAAAACTTCACCGATGGCTCCGATCCTCTGAGTGTCCTGCTCATACTCTACATAAGTCTGATAAGAGTCTCTTCCGAGAATATACCAGGTTGGAACTTCCAATTCATCTAACTGATTTTGAGCATCTGCAATCTTTTCTTCGCCTTCTTTAATCTTTTGTTTTGCATCCTTTGACTCTGTTTCGTATTCATCCTTGGCTTCTTCAAGCTCCTCTTCTTTTTCATCCAGAGTTGCTTTTGCATCTTTTAGCTGGGATTCGCCTTCTTCAAGAGTTGCCTGAGCTTTTAGAAGCATGGCTTCTCCTTCAGCAAGCTGTGCTTCCTTGGAGGATAAAAGCTGTTTTGCAGCTTCTAATTGACGTTCTCCATCAGCTAATGAACGTTCTCCTGCATCCAATTGTTCTTTTGCAGTCTGCAGTTGATTTTGTCCGTCGCTAAATTTCTTTTCGTTTTCAGCCAACTCGGATTTTGCCTGGGCAAGTTCTTCTTCTTTCTTACCCAATTCTTCTTCTCCGGCAATAAGCTTCGCCATACCATCATCATACTGTTTTATGCCTTCCTTGGCCTGTTCGATACCGGCTTCCAGCTGTTCTTTTTGAACAGTATACTGGCTGATGGAGGCTTCCAGCGAAATCTCCTGTGCCCTTAGATCGGAAAGAGTTGACTCTATGACGGATATCGCCTGACCATTATCCAAAGGATTTTCCATGAGTACTTTTAACTGTTCTTCAAGGTCCCAAATATTTTTAGATAAAGCAGTTTTATCTGCCAGCAGTGCATCAAGTATAGATGTAAGATCTGAGAGATTTTTTTGAAGTTCAGTAACCTGTATACGAGCCGACTCAATGGTCGGAGTCTGTGCTTCCAGCTGTGTCCTATTTTGGGCAAGCTGTTCTTTGGCAGCGGATAATTCTGTCTCACCTTCGACCAGCTTTTTCTTTCCCTCTTCCAGTTGCTTTGCTGAACTTTCCAGTTCCGCTTCTTTTGAAGAAAGAGTGTTTTTGTTGGCAGCAAGCGACTCTTTTTGCTGCAGCAGAAAGCTCATCTGGCTGTTCAGCTGATTTTTTGCCTGTGTAAGCTGCTTTTTCCCATCGTCAAGAGCGGCCTGCTCACTTTCAAGCTGTTCCTTTCCTTTGTTAAGTTCATCTTCTTTTGAAGTTAATTCTTCTTTTCCTTCTGCTAATTGTTTTTCACCATCAGCCAGCTGTTTTTTTGCATCCTGCAGCTTTTCTTTTGCATCTGTTATTTCATTTTGAGCCGCATCAAGATCTTCCTGTCCATCTGCTTTTAATGTTGCATAACGCACTTCGCACTGCTCATCTGAAATATCTTCTATGTTTTCTTTTACCTGTTCAACAATATCCTCGTAATCATCACTGTAACATATTTTGTCTGATGCACCGTTTGCCGTAAGATATATCTCTGTATATGCTTCCAGCGAAAAACTATCCATCAAGATCACACCAAATCCACTTACAGTGCCGTTTCCTATGGTGCTGTTTCCTCGCTCAAGACTCATATAAAAGGGGCTGCTGCCAGAACCAACAATCGTATATTTGGTTACCGCAAGAGAGTCTTCGATCAATTCCTCTTGATTACCTGACGCAAAGGAAAGGGTATCTCCCACTTTGAAATCATAGTCTGAAAGAAAGTCTTCATCCATAAATATTTCATCTTTTTTCTCAGGTATTCTGCCTTCTTTTACTGTGATCTGATTGATGTTTGGTGTCAAAGCCATCAGATGTATGACTGGCTGGGAATCTTCCAGCGGACATAGGACATCTGTACTGTAGGAGGGAGTTACATTCTCTACACCTTTTATTGCCGAGAGCGCATCTACATCCTTATCGGTAAGCCCAAGGGTACTGAGTACACGAATATCCATAAGATTACTTTGATCAAAATATGTATCTGCAGACAGCCGCATATCAGGACTGGCAGCTCTTACTCCCGAAAAAAATGCCACCCCCAACACGACTATGATCAAGATAGAGAGAAAACGATTACGGCTTTTTTGGATCTCTACAAAAAAATCTTTGATAAGTATATGTTTTTTCTTCATCACATCACCATTCTATCGATTCAACAGAAACAGGGTTATCATTGGTTGTCACAGAACTCACACGACCATTTTTTATTTTAATTACTCGATCTGCCATAGGCGTGATCGCACTATTATGAGTGATGACAATGACAGTCATTCCCTTTTGACGGCAGGTATCCTGCAGAAGTTTTAGGATTGCCTTTCCGGTAAGATAATCTAATGCACCTGTTGGTTCGTCACAAAGTAACAGTTTGGGATTTTTAGCCAAAGCTCTTGCAATGGCAACTCTTTGCTGCTCACCACCGGACAGCTGTGCCGGAAAATTAGTCATACGTTCAGAAAGACCTACATCCTCCAGTATTTCCCGTGCGTCTAACGGATTCCGGCTGATCTGTGTTGCCAGTTCCACATTTTCCAAAGCGGTAAGGTTCTGTACAAGATTATAAAACTGAAATACAAAACCGATTTCATTTCTTCGATAAGTTGTAAGCATTTTGTTTCGATAAGAGCTGATATCTTCACCGTCAACGATGACCTTTCCCTCATCACAGCTGTCCATTCCGCCTAATATATTGAGTACTGTTGTTTTTCCAGCGCCACTGGGGCCAACTACGACAGCAAACTCTCCTTTTTCTACTGAAAACGAAATGCCGTCAACTGCACGGATCTCAACTTCCCCCATATGGTATATTTTCTTTACTTCCTGCATGGTTACGATCGCACTCATATCGGCGCCTCTCTTTCTATAACTACAACCCAAGGTCATTAAGCTGGTGACTGGTATATTCTTCAAGCCGTTCACGGAGATTTTGGTTTTGCGGAAGCTGCATATCATAATCAAGTTCCAAAATCTCCGCAGCAGCCTCACTTGCCTTTTTCATGATATCGGAGTCTCTGAAGATATCAGCGATACCAAATTCCAGCAATCCACTTTGTCTTACTCCAAACAAATCTCCCGGTCCCCGAAGTTTTAGGTCTTCACTTGCAATATAAAATCCATCATTAGACTCTTTTAATATCTGTAGCCTTTTTGAAGTATCTGCACGGTTTTGGCCATGTATAAAGATACAGTAAGACTGAGCGTTTCCTCTGCCAACGCGTCCCCGAAGCTGATGCAGCTGTGCCAAGCCAAAACGCTCAGCATTTTCCACCATCATTACGGTGGCATTTGGCACATTTACCCCTACCTCTACAACAGTTGTAGATACAAGAACCTGGATCTGACCAGCAGCAAATTCTTCCATGATCTGATTTTTTTCCTTTGGTTTCATCTGCCCGTGAAGCATATGGACCGTGATATCTTTTGGAAGTATATGTTGAAGCTTTTGTGTGTATTCTACCACATTTTCACCTTCCATGCCTTCACTTTCCTCGACCATCGGGCAAATTATATATACCTGATGTCCCTCCCGGACTTGATTCTCAATAAAGCGATATGCATTTGGGCGATAATTTGTATCTACAACACAGTTTTTGATAGGCAGTCGCTGAGCAGGAAGTTCATCGATGATCGATATATCAAGGTCTCCATAAAGTATGATACCTAAGGTTCTTGGAATCGGAGTTGCACTCATAACAAGAATGTTTGGTTTCTCTCCCTTCGTTGAAAAAGTTTCCCTCTGGCGGACTCCGAATCGATGCTGTTCATCTGTTATTACAAGTGATAAACTTTCATATTCTACTTTTTCCTGTATCAGCGCATGGGTTCCGACGACCATACGGGTTTCACCTGTGGAAATTTTTTCATATATCATACGCTTTTCTTTTGCTGTGTTCGAACCAGTAAGCAGGACTGGACGATAAGTATCCAGAAGATCATTTTGGGATAATAGATTGGTAAGGGCATCAAAATGCTGGCGCGCAAGTACCTCTGTTGGAACCATAATGGCACTTTGATATCCATTTTCAGCAGCCATGATCATCGCAAGAAATGCAATGATCGTCTTTCCGCTTCCCACATCTCCCTGTACAAGGCGTGCCATAAGCTTGTGACCCTTCATATCCCGTTCAATCTCGTACCATACATTCTCCTGTGCCTTTGTAAGCTTATAAGGCAAAGAATCCATTACTTCTTCTGTTTTCCAAACCACCTTCATCTGATAATGGTTTGTTTCTTCTTCTGATTTCTCTTTTAGTTTTTGAAGTGCCAGAATAAATAGCAAAAATTCGTCAAATGCCAGCCGTCTTCTTGCGGTAAGATAGCTTTGCTGATCTTTCGGGAAATGAATCTGGTTCATCGCATAGTTATATTCTGCTAATTGCTCCCTGATTCTTAATTCTTCGGGGAGATAATCCTGAGACAGATCCAACTGCGGGAGAACTTCGCTCATCATTTTGCTTATCATATTATTGGTAATACCAGCCGTCAGACCATATACTGGCTGCATATTATGAAGCTTCTGTTCATAAGCCGCCGGCGTAAACATTTCAGGGTGATCCATGGTTCTTTGATTATTCTTAAAGATAATCTTTCCTCGAAAAACGAAAGTCATTCCACGCTTTAAAGTACTCCTTAAAAATGGCATATTAAACCAGGTTAATCGGCATGACCCCGTCCCATCAGAAATATTCACAGCGACGATGGTAAGATTTCTGACTTTTTTTATTTCAACACTTCCTGTTATGGTGCCGCATACTGCAGCTTTTTCCTGATCTTTCACCTCAGCGATGGAAATGATTTCTTTGTATATATCATAATCTCTCGGATAATAACGGATCAAATCACCTATTGTTTGTATTCCGATTTTTTTAAAAAGGGCTTCTGTCTTTTCACCTACACCCTTCAATGTGCGGATAGATTCTATTTCTTTCATGCTTTATACTCCGTAATAAGATGAGTATCCAATGGATCCTCAAGCTTGTAATCTTGGCAGTGCCATAACAAAAAAGGGGCCAAAAGGCCGACTAAAAGCCAGCGCTTTACGGCACCCCTCATATGATTGTTCTTTTTACAATTCTGTTCCTTTAATGATAAGACTGTTATTCTACAGAAATTATACAGTAATAGATAGGCTGTCCGCCGCAGTTGACTTCTATATCACAGAAATCATAAAGTTCTTCCAGCTGTGCACCCAACTCTTCTGCATCTTCTTCAGAAAAATCTTCTCCATAATAGATACTGATCAGTTCGGTATCATCATCGACCATAGCAAGAACACTTTCCTTTGCCACACTCATTACATCCTGTCCTACTGCCAGCATACCATGATCACCTATGCCCATGATATCTCCCTGATGAATCTCTTTATCATCAATATGAGTATCTCTTACTGCATATGTGATCTGTCCTGTTTTTACACGACTGATCTCCTCGATCATACTGGATTCATTCTCCTCAACAGACTTTTCTGGTACATAATTGATAACAGCTGTGATTCCCTGAGGAACCGTCTTCGTAGGAATGACAATGATATTCTTATCTTTTGTCAATGATTTCGCCTGATTAGCAGCAAGAATGATATTCTTGTTATTAGGCAGAATGAAAATATTCTCAGCATTTACTTTAGCGATAGCGTTCAGCATATCTTCGGTGCTGGGATTCATCGTCTGTCCGCCCTCGATCAGGTAATCAACACCAAGATCACGGAATATCTCTCCAAATCCATCCCCGATCGAAACCGAGATAAATCCTACTTCTTTTGCAGGAGTTTTCTTCGCATCTTCTTCTGCCTGAGCGGCAGCCATCTTCTGTGCATCTTTAAATAATCTTTCCTGATGCTCTTCTCTCATATTATCAATCTTGATCCTTGAAAGAGAGCCATAGGTTAATGCACGTGTGATCGCAAGTCCAGGTTCATTTGTATGTACATGGATCTTGACTATCTCATCATCCGCCACACATACAATAGAATCACCGAGAGAACTCAGATATCCTTTGAAATCAACCTCGTCATCATCCGTAAATTCCTTATTCAAAACAATAATAAATTCTGTACAATATCCAAATTTTATATCAGCTTCAGCCTGCGGTGAAATCTTCACAACCTTGGCTGCATCGCCTGCTTCGAAAGTAAGGTCTATTTCTTTTCCCATAAAGGCGTCAAACGCACCTTCAAGAACTACGATAAGTCCCTGTCCGCCAGAATCAACAACACCAGCTTCTTTTAGTACAGGCAGCATATCCGGCGTTTTCTCCAGAACACGTTTACCTTCTGTGAGCACGTCTTCAAAAAACACCTGAAGATCATCTGCTTCTTCTGCTAGTTCCAATGCTTTATCAGCCACACCTCTGGCTACCGTAAGTATCGTACCTTCTTTTGGTTTCATAACCGCCTTATATGCAGTCTCTACACCTTTGTCGATCGCACGTGCAAGTGTAACTGCATCAAGTTCTTTATAGTCCCGGATTCCTTTTGTAAAACCTCTCAAAAGCTGAGAAAGGATTACTCCGGAGTTTCCTCTTGCTCCTCTCAAAGAACCAGAAGAAATAGCCTTAGCTAAAGACTCCAGATTCAGATCTGTGAGTCCGTTTACTTCTCTTACTGCCGACATAATGGTGAGAGTCATATTCGTACCAGTGTCTCCATCGGGAACTGGAAATACATTCAACTCATTGATCCATTCTTTTTTTACTTCCAGATTCTTAGCTCCAGCCAAAAACATCTTGGCAAGCATTTGGGCATCTATTGTATTCATAGCTATCTAAAGCTCCTCCTTCATTAATCTATTACGCGGACGCCTTCTACCAATATATTGATGTTTTCAACTTCAATACCGGTAAATGCCTCAACTTTATATTTGACATTTGCAATCAAGTTATCAGAAACCGCACGGATACTGACACCGTATGCAACAATGACATGAAAATCCAGAGAAATCTTATTATCATTCAAAGAAACATTGATTCCATGCTTCAGGCTGTCTTTTCTCAGAAGTTTAACTAAACCATCCTTCATATTAACAGCTGCCATCCCAACGATACCAAAACATTCAACGGCTACACTGCCTGCGTAGGTGGCAATAACATCTGTATTGATGGTAATTTCTCCCAATCCCGTATTCATACGCCCTTTCATAGGTCTCCCTCCAATCCTGTTTTTGCTATAATCCACATATCCTCTTATGCAAAAGCATAGCCTGATGAATTATACTGTATGTATTATAACCTGTTTTTGGTGAAAAAGAAATAATAATTTGAAAAATTTATAATTTTGCTTGCAAAAAGATTACTCTTCTGTTAAAATAACATTTGTTGCTAATCTGTGATTGCGAATAATGATACGAAAATTTTTGTTAAGGAGGTGCAGTTATGGCAAAGTGTGCGATCTGTGAAAAAGGTGCTCATTTCGGAAACAACGTGAGCCATTCCCATAGAAGATCTAACAAAATGTGGAAATCCAATGTAAAATCTGTAAAGGTTAAGGTAAACGGTGGAGCTAGAAAGATGTACGTTTGTACTTCTTGTCTTAAATCCGGTAAAGTTGAAAGAGCATAGTTATTGCATTCCTTAACGTTGATAGAGAAAAAAGAAGTGAGCCGTTCGCAGGCTTACTTCTTTTTTTAATATAAACTAATATAAAATCAGGATTACCTGTGAACGAAGTACAGGGTAATCCTGATTTTGTGTTATATATGCAGTAAACTTTTAACCGATTAGGTACAGTATCTACTGTGCAGAAACATCTTCTGCTAAAGAATCATCCGCTCCCTGGGTTTCAGCTAAAGCAGCATCTGCAGCAGTATCCGTGGTTGTATCACTGGCTGTATCTGCTGCCGCATCCGTTCCTGCAATCTGATCATATACAGCAATCGCATCCAGAATATGGTATGGCTCCGTGGACGGACCTCCCTGGGCACCTGCTGTGATCAGTATGTATTCGGTAGAATCCACCATAGCAAGACTTGCAAGACATTGTCCCGCATCACTGGTATATCCTGTTTTTCCACCTTCTATCTCACCACCGTTGATCGCAGAAGTATCCATCTTCTTAAACATAGTGCTAAGAAAATGAAGACCTTCCGGATTGCCGGCAGTAGGACTTGTTGTATATTCATGGGAACAATAGATTGTTCTGAAGGTTTCATTTTGCAGGGCATAGCTTAAAAGCTTTGAAAGGTCACGGGCCGTTGTATAATGTTCCGGATCATGAAGTCCTGTAGACGTCACAAAGTGGGTATTCGTCATACCAAGTTCCTGTGCTTTTTCGTTCATCTTTGCTACAAATGCTTCTTCTGAACCGAAAAGATGTTCTGCAACCCCAAGACAGCACTCTGCCCCCGACGGAAGCATGATCCCATAGAGCATATCAATAGCCTTTACCTGATCACCAGGAGCAAATCCGGCCATAGAAGCTTCCTGGGTATATAACATATCATAGGTAGCTGCATCAATTGGAATAAGCGCTTCCATATCCGTAAGATTTTCAAGAGCAATAACAGCAGTCATGATCTTTGTCATAGATGCCGGATAGATTCGTGTATCCGCTTCCTTTTCTGCCACAACACTTCCATCTGAAAGTCTGATCAATATCCCAGACTTACTGTCCATAGCACTAAGATCAACTGTAGGCAGTGGTTCAGCTGTAGGTGTGGGCTCTGGCGTAGCTGTAGCTTCTGGTGTTTCTGTGGTCTGCTCTTCTGGAATCTGTGCTTCCTGTGTGGGCACGGCTGTATCTGTCTGTGCCTTTTTTTGTCTTTGACCTATGAATATAAGAACTCCGAGCCAAATCAGGGCGATCACGACAAATCCTATGATAAATGTTACTATTCTTCTGTTTCTCTGTTTTTTGCGCATCATTTGTTTCTTAGACATTTTTTGTTTACTCATGATTTTTCCTCATCTTTTTGTGCTGCATTTGCGTTATGATCTCCAGCTGATAAGACGCTTCAAATGTATCTTTTCCTGCAACGCTCTGTTCCCAGGTTCTTTCTTTTAAACTTCCGTTAAAATCAACACCATCGCCTCTGCCATACCAGGGTTCGAAACATACAAAGGGTGCATCATCCTCTGGAGACCAGAATGCCATGACAGGTGCTTTCGTATGCATTTTAATATAGATATTCTTGCTTTCATCTGCAAGATATGCCGTCCCAACCTGATAATTTTCAAAAATAAGTGCATCCAGATCAAACATACCCGGAGTAATTCGGTAAAGCCCATCCTCCATTTGAAAGGTATGTACTTTATTCCCGATCCGCATCGTAGACTGATCGACCATAATATAATCAAGAACATCCTCATCGCTCTCAATACCAAGATAGCAGTCCGTTTTCTTACCATTATCATTCATAGGGCACCTTAATGCAGGATGTCCGCCTATTGAAAAATACATCACATCCTCATCTTTGTTGATGACCCTCCAAATCACATTTAACTTTGTATCTTCAAGTTTGTATCCCGCCTCTAATCGAAAATGAAAAGGGTAAATGCTATATGTTTCTTCCGTATCTTCTATACTGAGCCATATTTCGTCTGAAGCTATAGAATCCACATGAAACTCCATGTTTTTAGCAAAACCATGCTTTTCCATATGATATTTTTTATCCTGATAGCTGTATTGATCGTCTCTGAAAGCACCTACTGCTGGAAATAAAATAGGAGATGTGCGTTCCCAAAAGCGGGGATCTCCATTCCAAAGGTACTCTTGATCCGTATCTTTTCTCACAAGAGAACTCAGTTCTGCACTTTTGCTTTTTATTACTGCTCTGATTCTTTCATTTTCTAATATGTAGTTATTCATTGTCTGCTTTTTCATTCTCCCGTTTTTTTGTCGCTCATATATTTATTATATACCCAGCCTTCTTTGCCTTCATATTTGATTTTGATCCAGCTGTTTTCCTCGCCTAGCTTTTCTACCGCATCTCCTGCTGCAAGTTCGCCTATGATCGCAGCCTGATTAGTTCCTCCTGCCCGGACGTTGACTGGAGAGATACAGTATACCATATTTTTCGCCTCTTTTGTCGGAGTTGGTGTCGCTGTTGGCGTTGGCACAGGAGTATCTGTTGGCGTTGGTGTGGCTGTTGGTTTATTTATGGTCACCTTTGGTCCATCATCACTCGTATCTGCACTATTGACGGAAAGAATGTCACCGATCACCTCAAGTGCACTGCATCCTGACAATAACGTCATACTCATAATCATGATGAGCAAAATACATATTCCTTTTTTCATATACATCTCCTTCTTTATCAGACATTCCTGCAGCTATATGCGAATAACTCAGCCGCGTGATCACTTACTTGTTATACTGCCTATATTTTTGATCAGTACGGATATGGTTCCATCCGGATTTGTAATAAAATCCACTTTATCTTTGTCCTGATACTGTTCCATTGGTATTCTGATTTCTATACCAGTGTCAGTGATCAGGTTCTGTTTTTCGAACTTTCTGGTGGTAACAGGATTCTGCGGAGCAACGTCTGTCTCTGTCAGATTATACTTGTCCAATTTTTTAATGACTTCTTCTTTCATCTCTTCTTGTTCTTTGAATATCTTATCAACAAGAACAGGTACTGCAAATCCACCATCTTCTTCTAATGACTGCTTTATGATACTTTTCGTTTCCATCTGTACTTCAAATTGTTCCGATTCAGCATAGAACTTCTTTTGTACATCATCCACTGCTTTTGTCACGATCGCCAGTTTTGTCTTCGCAGAAAGAGAACCATGACACTGCAAAAATAATTGTGAAAAATAATTGGTCTTTATACCATTTACATCATATTTTTTTTCAATCAAACGTATGGTTTTATCAGTCAGATCAATAATGGCAGCTTCTGCAAGCTTCTGATTTTCGCCCGGAAGGATTGCTTTTTGTTTTATGACTGAATTACTGTTTCCCCACGGATCAGAATCGGTCATATGTGTATAAAACGTCTTATAATTCATCTTCAGCAGAGCCAAATAAGGCTGATTTTCAATCTGATATTCTGTAACCAAAAGGTCTGCCGGCGGTATATCGATATTCTTATTCATCACCCCGTATAGCAGCTCACCAAGTTTCTGGCTGCAGGTTATGAATTCCTGTGTTTTGTATTCCTCCAACAAAGCAAGCACTTCAGAAGTTTCATCGAAAGAACATTTTTTCATATCATCACTTTCCAAAAGTCTGAAAATATGTGCTCTAACAAAGTCACCAAAGTCAGATCCATGGTCCAGCGGCTGGTCTGAAAGAACAGGCATTCCCATGGAAGAATCCATGATATGTATAATAGTTTGCTGTAAATGAATATCTTCTTTTTGCATCATTTAACCTCTTTATCTCTAGTTTTCCTTTCTAGGATACTACAAAGCAGTTCAAAAATCAATCTTGGAAGAAAAGTCAGAGATAGAGCCATTGCTTTTTCTTAACATGTGTTTTACAATAAATAGTATATAACCACGAATTTTTTTGCTGCTGGCCGCCTTTTTTGTACGCTATCACGGAACTGCTGCTGCTTCGCAGTTATTTGTTTATTTTTTTAATAAAGAACTTATTACATTACGGGGGGATTTTTCATGAATAACTCTACTACAAATGATTTCAGCAAAGGCAGTGTTACTGGCAATATCATGCGTCTTGCCGGACCGATGACACTGGCACAGCTGATCAATCTGCTCTACAATATTATTGATCGTATGTATATCGGACATCTGCCGGAAGATTCCACACTTGCGCTTACTGGTCTGGGGCTTACCTTCCCTATCCTTATGATCGTAACAGCATTTTCAAATCTGTTTGGTATGGGAGGTGCTCCGCTTTTTTCTATTGCACGGGGAAAACAAGATGAAAAAAGAGCCGCTGATATCATGGGATGTACATTTACGATGCTGCTTATCACGGGTATCGTACTTACCATTATCGGATTGATCATCAAAAAGCCTGTCTTGTATCTGTTTGGCGCCAGTGACCAGACTTTTCCGTTTGCAGATGACTATCTTTCGATTTATCTGCTGGGAAGTACTTTTGTTATGTTTAGTCTTGGTATGAATACCTTTATTAATGCCCAGGGATTTGCCAGAAAGGGAATGCTTACCGTCCTTATAGGTGCAGTTCTCAATATTGCCCTTGATCCCATATTTATTTTTGTGTTCCATATGGGAGTTCGGGGTGCTGCCCTTGCCACTATCATTTCACAATTTGCGTCGGCCTTGTGGGTGATCCGCTTTCTGACTGGGAAAGAAGCGATCATTCGGCTCACCCGCAGTTCCATTAAAGTACATAAAGCTCTTTTGGGTGAGATCACCTCGCTTGGCACTTCAGGATTTATCATGTCTGTAACAAATAGTGCTGTCCAGGTCGTTTGTAATGCAAGCCTTCAAACCTATGGCGGAGATATCTACGTGGGCGTGATGACGGTCATCAATTCTATCCGGGAAGTTGTATCTATGCCGGTAACAGGACTGACCAGTGCCGGTCAGCCTGTTCTTGGATATAACTACGGTGCACACTTATATAAGCGGGTCCGCTCCGGAATCAAATTTATGTCCATAAGCTGTATCTCCTACACAACAGTAATCTGGATCCTGCTTTTGATTTTCCCAAGACCGTTCATTCATTTGTTTAATAGTAATTCAGAACTGTTGACTCTGGGCGTTCCGTCTATGACCATATACTTTTTTGGGTTCTTTATGATGTCATTACAGTTTTCCGGTCAGTCAACTTTCGTAGCCTTGGGGAGATCTAAGTACGCTGTATTTTTCTCCATATTCAGAAAGGTGATCATAGTTGTCCCACTGACGCTCCTGCTTCCTCATATTGGAGGACTTGGTGTAAATGGTGTATTTTTAGCAGAGCCCATTTCCAACTTTATAGGCGGTACTGCCAGCTTTATGACAATGATGTTTACTGTATGGCGGGAATTAAAGAAAAATGAGTGATGAGAACACCTTTTGGCAGTTCTCATCACTCATCATTTGGCATATAATATTTATTCCTTTTCTATCGGCCTGCATCCTGGATCAGCTTTTGGATTGCAGGTATTTCTTTTTCTATTCCACTCAGATCCTTGATCTTCCACTCCCAGTTAGGGCTTCCAGTGGTGCCGGGACGGTTGATTCTGGCTTCATCTGCCATATCCAGGATATCCTGCACACTTACTACCGATAAAGCAGCGATGCTTTCCAGTACCGCATGTATGAAGCGATGACCCAGCTTTTCTTCCTGACATCCTTTTTCGGCAAATATGGCCTGTACCTCGTCCTGTGTTTCCTTGGCCTTACTAAGATACCATCCCTTAATGGTCTGATTGTCATGAGTTCCTGTATAGAGGATCATATTTTCACGGTCAGGAAAATCATTATTTTTCTCGTCCGGATCAAGGGAAAACTGATATACTTTCATCCCCTTAAAATTAAAATGGTCTCTCAGTACCTTGACTTGTGGGCGAAGGTCACCCAGATCTTCTATGACGATTTCTATGTCCGGATATTTTTTCAAAAGATGCTCAAATACATCATATCCTGGTGCCTCTACCCATTCTCCATCAATTGCTGTCGGACAGGAGGAAGGGATCTTCCAATAGGTATCAAACGCTCTAAAATGGTCGATACGGACAATATCAAACAGATTTTGATTGTATCCGATACGATCCATCCAAAATTCATAATCTGTGGATTTTAAATATTCCCAGTCATAGATAGGATTTCCCCAGCGCTGTCCCGTAGGGCTAAAGTAGTCTGGTGGCACTCCTGCAATATATGTAGGTCGGAAATTTTCATCCAAAAGGAAGCACTTTGTATTGGCCCATACATCCAGCGAATCAATTCCAACATAAAATGGAAGATCGCCCATGATTTTTATCCCAAGTTCATTGACGTAGCTTTTTAGTTCCATCCATTGGCAGTAAAACATGTACTGCAGGAACATCTGATACTGGATCTCTTGTTCTTGTTCAACAGTAAATTCTCTGTTTTTATCACTCATCCAGTACTTGTCCTGCTCCTGCCAGTCCAACCAGCATTTTCTGTCGTTCTTCCATTTGAGCATGTGAAATACACCATAATGATATACCCATTCCTGATAGGCAAATTCTTCATAGCTTTCATCTGGCTCAAAATTTTTAAAGGCTATCCGAAGATATGTATCCTTATATTCACGAACAGCTTCATAATCAATCTGTGTGCTGTCAGCCTGGTATGGAGCAGGTACTTCATCTAAAAGTCCATCCTCCGTCAGTTTTTCAAGGCTCAGGTATAAAGGATCCCCTGCATAAGATGAATATGGCTGATACGGTGAATTGCCGTAGCCCAATGGATTCAGCGGAAGTATCTGCCAGACCCCAAATCCCATTTTGCTGATACAGTCAGCGAACGCATAAGCTTCCTTTCCAAAATCCCCCACTCCATATAAGGATGGGAGTGATGCGACCGGCATTAATATGCCAGCCTGTCTTTGATCACTCATCTCTTTCTCCTCCCCATTTTTAGTCCAGCCGAATTCCTTTTAGTGCGTCAGCAAAGGCATTATTGACCGGTTCTTTTGCTTCTTTTTGTTGCTTTTTCATATAAGAAGCGACATCTTTTTTTGATACTCCGCCGCCTTCTTTCTTCCTTCGCTCCTGAAACTTTGATAATCGTTCTTTATGTCCGCAGGAACACACAAACATACTGTCCTCGCCTTTTTTTACCATCTCCATCTTTTTATGGCAGACCGGACATCGTGCATTTGTCACCCTGGACACAGCCTCACGATATCCGCACTCTCTGTCCTGACAAACCAATAGCTTTGCTGTTTTTCCATTCACAGACAAAAGGCGTTTTCCACAGTTTGGACATATTTTATTGGTTATATTTTCGTGGCGGAAAGTTCCCTGCTCCGTTTTGATCTCATGGATGATCTCTACCGTATAGCTGCGGATCTCATCCATAAACTTTCTGTCATCCAGGTTTCCTTTTGCTATCTTTGAAAGTTTCATCTCCCACTGGGCTGTAAGTTCAGGTTTTTTAAGGTCCTCCGGGACGAGCTCTAAAAGCTGTTTTGCCTTTGAAGTCATATGGATCTCTTTGCCTCTTCGTTCCAGTAAGAAACTGTTAAATAATTTTTCTATAATGTCTGCTCTCGTTGCAACAGTCCCAAGTCCTCCGGTTTCACCGAGAGTCTTAGCCATCTGGGAATCTTTTGATTCCATATATTTTATCGGATTCTCCATACATGACAGAAGAGTTGCCTCAGTAAACCGGGGCGGCGGTGTAGTTTTTCCTTCTTTTAAGGAAAAACTGACATTGGAAAGCTTTGTACCCTGAATAAATTTGGGAAGAATCTGGCTTCTTAATTCCAAACCGTTCTCTTCCTCCTCATCATTATGTTCATCATAAACCTCACGAAAGCCTTCGTTTATGATGACTTTACCCTTAGCTTCCAGCTTTTGTCCTCCACATTTGGCATGGAGGGTCGTCTCCTCATAGATACATGGAGGATATAATACACTTATAAAACTTCTCACAACAAGATCATAGATCTTTCGCTCTTCTGATGTCATATGGGACAGATCCACATACTGCTCTGTTGGAATAATGGCATGGTGATCAGAAACTTTACTGTTATTCACAAAGGATAGTTTTCCCGGATCCAACCGGAGACCTTTAAGTTTTCCTGCTGACTTTCTATAAGGTCCAATCCCACAGGCTTCCAGTCTTTCATGGATCGTTCCCACAACATCTGTAGTAAGATAACGGGAATCTGTTCTTGGATAGGTGAGGACTTTGTGGTTCTCATAAAGCCGCTGCATAATATTCAGTGTTTCCTTTGCAGAATACCCAAACCGTTTATTGGCATCCCGCTGAAGTTCTGTCAGATCATATAAAAGAGGCGGAAATGTTTTCTTCTCCTTTTTATCAACCTTGTCTATCACAAGCGGAGTTTTCTTCATTTCATTAAGAAGTTCCTCCATCTTTTCTTTTTGGAAAGAACGAAAGCTTCCTGATTTTTCATCGCGCCATGTAAAAGTCACGCCTTCTGCTTTTGCAGATATCCCATAGTAGGCTTGAGGTACAAAACTTCTTATCTCTTCTTCTCGTTTCGCTATCATGGCCAGCGTAGGCGTTTGTACTCTTCCACAGGAAAGCTGAGCATTGTATTTGCAGGTCAGTGCTCTTGTGGCATTGATACCCACGAGCCAGTCGGCTTCTGCCCGTGATACTGCAGCATGATAGAGGTTGTCATATTCTTTTGCATCCTTTAGATGAGCAAATCCTTCACGGATCGCTTTGTCTGTCACTGAGGATATCCAAAGACGCTTACATGGTTTTTTATTACCCGCTTTTTTCAATATCCACCTTGCCACCAACTCCCCTTCTCTTCCGGCATCTGTTGCAATTACAATATTGCTTACATCGCTTCTGTGGAGCTGGGATTTGACTGTCTGGTACTGCTTTCCAGTCTGGCGTATTACCTCTATTTCCATCTTTTTTGGCATGATGGGAAGAACATCCATCTTCCACTCTTTATACTTGTTATCATAGCTTTCCGGGTCGCTGAGGGTAACCAGATGACCAAGCCCCCAGGTTACGATATAATTGCTTCCTTCTATAAAGCCATTTGTTTTTTTATCACATTTTAAGACGCGGGCGATATCTCTGCCTACAGACGGCTTTTCTGCTATAACTAATGTTTTCATAATTTTTCTTCTTTCATCACGAGAGTCGCAACTGCACGTTCATTGTATTGGGACGAAATGATCCCGCCCGTAGAAAGTCGGGAGTAGATGCCTGCAAATTCTCCATTATATACATACAGACCTGACATATTTGTATATGGCTGGAACTGTGCATGCGCATCCCTAAAACAGATATTATCCGTACGATATGGATGGTAATATTCCTGATAGATATAGTTCTTATTCCAATGACGTGTAACAATTTCTTCCCAGTCATCATCACTATAATCAATCCCCGCAAAAACTCCCTGCGAAGCATACGAATCCAAAGGTTTGATGATCCATCTGTCTTTCTCGTCCATGATCGCATCCATACTGCAAAAACGGCTGTCCATGAGATTTGTATAAGGAATATGTTCCTCTACGAATTTGTTTTCTTCTTCCGTAAGAATATTCTGTGTTGCTTTATCTCTCAAGATTTTGAAGAGCCATTTGTTGTGAGGAATCTGCGTACAGATGGATCCGATCAGACAAACATTCTGATCTTTAACAGCCTGGATAAATGGCTGTATCTCCTGATAATGTGCCATAATATCACAAGTAACCGCACGTCGGTAGATAACGTCGATAGGATGTCCCGCAGCAGAATATAATACACCATCGCGATAAGTCATATCGCGGATATTACAGATTTCTGCTTCGTATCCAGCTTTTTTGAACCGCTCATCAAATTCTTTGAATTCATTTACGCAGCAATGATCCATAAAATCAGTAATGACAACATAAGGATGATCTACTTTTTTCTCATAAGTTGCATAGATATCCATAAGGCTTTTCACCCAACTGTCATAAAGTTCAAAAGAATCAAATTTACTATAAATGAGCAAATCTGAAATTTTACCAAAGTTACTTTAAATTGCCTAAAAATAAAGACATCACGCCTTTTTAGGTGTATACTGTTTCTGAACA